>JBDTUA010000048.1:0-20637 GCA_040007995.1 Gemmatimonadota bacterium
AGTTGCCCCACGCCACACCTGCTGAGCCGGGCGGACCCCACACACCGAACCTGTCAGCCACCGCCGAGAGGAAGGCGGTGGCCAGTGCAAGTCGGAGGTAGAGGGCCACGGCCCGGCTGATCGTCGAAGGCGACACGTTCATTGGATTGGATCCAGTGGCAGAGATTGACTCCTGCCCATTGCATGATCTCTCTCCGTTTGGACGTTCACAAGGACGCGCTTGCGTTCGCATTACTGCCGGAAGTGGCGAATTGTCTCGAGGTGCTCGAGCACGTCGCCATCGCACCCGACGTGACCAGCGATTCGCGCCACCCCCGCCGGTAGCGCCCTCCGTCCCCCCGACGCAATGTTCCCGGGGCGCCCCCTGCCCCTCCCTCGGTCAGGGAGCACCACCAGGAGCTCCGATTAATGACGCGACACTTCCTTCTCGCGACGCTCGCCGCGATCGCCATCCTCGCGGCCGCCGCCCCGGCACTCTCGCGCCCCGCGCGCGCGCAGACGCCGGGCACGCCCGCGGCTCGCCCCGCCAGCCGAGTCCCGCTCCCGCTCGAGGGAGCGCGCCACCTGCGCTACACGGCGACCAAAGGATCGTGGATGTCGGTGGACGTGAGCCCCGACGGCCAGCGCATCGTGCTCGACCTGCTGGGCGACCTCTACACCATCCCCATGGCGGGAGGATCGGCCACTCGGCTCACGAGCGGGATGGCGCACGATGCACAACCGCGCTGGAGTCCCGATGGAAAGCGCATCGCGTTCATCAGCGATCGAAGCGGTGGCAACTACGTGTGGGTGATGAGCATCGATGGGCGCGATACTCTGCAGCTGTCGAAGACGACGGACGACATGTTCGTGTCGCCCGAGTGGACGCCTGACGGGAAGTACGTGGCGGTGACACGCTCGGTCACGGGCGCGCCGAAGATATTGCTCTATCATGTGGACGGGGGCGCGGGCATCCAGGTGATTCACGAGCCGGCGCCCCAGGCGGCGCTCGGCGCGACCTTCACCCCCGACGGGCGCTACCTCTGGTATGCCACGCGGCAGGGGGTCTTCTCGTATAACCAGATCTTCCCGTCGTACCAGCTGGCCTCGTATGATCGCGAGCTGGGAACGACAACCACGATGACGTCGCGCTACGGCGCGGCCTTTCGTCCGGCCATCTCCCCTGACGGGAGGTGGCTGACGTACGGCTCGCGCTACGAGGAGAAGACCGGCCTGCGGCTACGCGAGCTGGCCACGGGTGAGGAGCGCTGGCTGGCATACCCGATCCAGCGCGACAATCAGGAGGCGATGCTGGAGACCGACGCACTGCCGGGCTACGACTTCACGCCCGACAATACAGCGGTCGTGATCAGCTACGGCGGGGAGATCTGGCGCGTGCCACTCGACGGGAGCGCCGCGGTCCAGATCCCGTTCCGCATCGACGTGGACGTGGCGATCGGGCCGGAGGTGAAGTTCCAGTACCCGGTGGAGGACACGCCGACGATCGTCGCGTCGCAGATCCGCGACGCGGTTCCCTCGCCCGATGGCAAGCGGGTGGCGTTTTCGGCGTTAGGCGATCTGTATGTGATGGACCTGCCGTCGGGTGAACCCCGCCGCATCGCTGGCGCCGCCGAGGGAGAGTATCACCCCGCCTGGTCACCCGATGGCGCGTGGGTGGCGTACGTGACGTGGGGGAACGATGGGGGGCACATCTACAAGACGCGGACAGACGGGCGCGGACAGCCGGTGCGCCTCACGCGCGAGGCGGCGACGTACTATGCCACGCAGTGGTCGCCGGACGGAGCGCGCATCGTCGCGATGCAGGCCGACGCTCGCGAGCTGCGCAAGACGCTGCAGCGCTTTGGCGGCGGACAGTCCGCGCGCTTTGTCTGGGTTCCCGCTGCGGGAGGCGTCGCGACGCGCATCCGAGCCGCCGGCGGGCTCTCCGATCCGCACTTCACCGCCGATCCCACCCGTCTATTTGCGTATGGCGGCATGCAGGGGCTCGTCTCGTTTCGCATGGACGGCTCCGACCTGCGCCAGCACGTGCGCGTGACGGGACAGGCCCAGCCCGGCGCCACCACCCCGCCTAACGCCGGCACCGTGCGCATGGCGCCGCGGGGTGACCAGGCGCTGGCGCAGGTGGGCTCCGATTTCTATGTGGTGACGGTGCCGTTGATCGGCGGCCAGGTCCCCGTGATCTCGGTCGCCACTCCCGACGCGGCCCCGACCCCCGTACATCGCCTCTCGGACATCGGGGGCGAGTTCCCCGTGTGGCAGTCGAACGGGCGCGTGGTGCACTGGTCGATCGGCAACGCCCTGGTGACCTACGACCTCGATCGCGCCAAGGTCTTCGACGACTCCGTGCGCACCGCGCGCCGCGCCGCCGACGCCGCGCGGGCCGCCGCAGGCGATTCGCTCGCGCGAACCATGCCCCGCGACACAACCACGGTCGTCTAAAAGCCGACAGAGACTCGCGCGCGGGTGACGGGGACGCGCGATATCCCCCGTGGCACCGTCGTCCTGCGCGGTGCCAAGGCCATCACCATGCGCGGCGACGAGGTAGTCGAGGACGCCGACGTGGTTGTTCGCGACAACCGCATCGTCGCGGTCGGTCGGCGCGGAACGGTGGAGGTCCCGACGGGAGCCCGCGTGATCGACGTGTCGGGCAAGACCATCGTTCCCGGTTTCGTTGATACCCACGCCCACTTCCGCCACTCGCCCGACATCCACACGGCGCAGCCATGGGCGCTACTCGCCAATCTCGCGTATGGCGTGACCACTACGCGCGACCCGCAGACCGGTTCCACCGACGTGCTTACTTACGCCGATCGCGTCACCACCGGCGACCTTGTGGGGCCGCGCATCTATTCGACGGGGCCCGGGGTCTTCGCCAGTGAGCGCATTCGATCGCTGGATCAGGCGCGCCACGTCCTGAAGCGCTACAGCGACTACTACGACACCAAGACCATCAAGATGTACGGGGCCGGCAACCGGCAGGTGCGGCAGTGGATCATGATGGCCGCGCGCGAACTGCGCCTGATGCCCACCACCGAGGGCGGCCTCGCCTTTCGCACGAACATCACCATGGCCATCGACGGGTACAGCGGCGTGGAGCACAACCTCCCCATCACCCCGCTGTTCGACGATGTGCTCAAGCTCTTCGCCGCTTCGGGCACTGTTTCCACCCCCACGCTCCTCGTCACCTACGGCGGGCCGTGGGTCGAGAACTACTACTACACCAAGGAGAACCCGAACAAGGACGCGAAGCTGCGCCGCTTCACTCCCGACGACGATCTCGACGCGAAGACCCGACGACGCGGGCAAGGCGCCGGCGGTTCACCCGGTCCCGCCGGCTGGTTCCTGGACGAGGAGTATCACTTCCGCGAGCACGCGAAGGTCATCCGCGACCTCATCGCCGCCGGTGGCCGGGCAGGCATCGGTAGCCATGGTCAGCTGCAAGGACTCGGCTACCATTGGGAGTTGTGGACCGTCGCATCGGGCGGCCTCTCCAACCACGAGGCGTTGCGCGTGGCGACGCTGATGGGCGCCGACGCCTTGGGGTTGGCAGGAGACTTGGGGTCGCTGGAAGCTGGCAAGCTGGCGGACCTGCTCGTGCTTGATGGGGATCCGCTGGCCAACATCCGCAACACAAACACTGTGCGGCATGTGATGCGGAACGGACGGCTGTATGACGGGAACACGCTGGACGAGACGTGGCCGCGGCAGCGAGCGTTGCCGGCGCAGCCATGGAGACAGGCGGCGCCGGAAGTGAAGGCGGGGGTGGGAGTAGGGACGGGGGGAGGGCGGTAGGACGGGGATGAGCTGCGGCCGCTTTCAGACGGGCGAGCGACGCGAACCTACCCACGCTGCGATTCTTGTTTCGCTCGCGCTCCAGCGGAAGATGGACCGTTCGCGCAGGCCGAAGTGTGCGACACCGGCGGATGTAGACGCCGCGCTCAGGACACTCGTCGTCCGTTGCGTGTTCGACAGAGCGAGTTACACGCCCGGAATAGAGTTCGCACCTGAATCCCTCGTGCCCGTCCATTTCACTACGTAGCGGCAACGGGTTCCTGGTGAACCGACTGTCGTGCGATCGACCAGTGCCGTGGCTTCAAAGCCGCCAACCGAAAACGCGCCGCTCACGGTCACGATGTAGGAATACCCATTCAACACCAAGGGCGATCCCGGCACTGTCTGAAACGTGCCGTCGCGCGTAACGGTTCCATCGTACCGGCTGCCAGCGTGCGTGAAGCTTAGCGTTGCCCCGTTTGCGGAGTGTGATACGACGGTTGGCATCGACTGCACGACGCTTCCTCCACAGCTGTCCACCACCATCGAAACGGCTGTTGGGTAGCTGCCGCCGACCAGCAGACTGGCCTGATCGGCGGCCGATCGCGCGGCGTCCTGCGTCGCGGCAGTGCGGCCGGCGCATGCTAGTGCGACGAGTAGTACGGCGGACGAGTAGCGCATACGGGAATGGACCAATCTCGAGGGAACATGCCGACGCCTTGCTGAGGCGATATGCGAGAGTCGCGCCCGCCTCGTGTCAGGGCAACCTCAGGCCCTTCCGGAGCGACGGTCAGCGGTTGTTGCACGCCTGAGGGCTCCCTGCCGAATCACTGCGTCATGGTCACGACGTTCGGTGCTGACCATGTCGTACCGCCGTCGGTTGAGAAACTCCACCGCTGCTCAACGGTGTTCGCAGCCGTTGCAATCCACTCAACCTGCACGTCGACCATGTGTCCATCACGATCGAGGCGGCGACCAGAGAGAATCATGTTCGTGCCGCTAAGCGTGGAGGGGCCGGATAGGTTGATCTGTACGCCCTGACTATCCATGAACATCCAGTTCCACACGAAAGTCGCGGATCGAAAGCCGGAATACGCGACGGCTTCGTAGCCACCCGGTCCCCGCATGCGCTCCTCCACCAGGCAACCAGACAGGTCGGTTGACACTCTTGTTTTGAGAGTTTCCTTGCCCTCGCCGCGCACGGTCCAGTGGCCGACCAGGAAATCGAACGAGTGGAACCGAGGTCTTGCGGGCGAACCGCAGAAGTCGAGCGGCGACGGAGCGAAAGGAGTTTCGCGGTGCACGCCGGCATACGTCAGCGTGTAGAGCTCCGTGAAGGGCCCGCCTGCGGTGGAGAGTTCGCCCACTTGCTGTATGCGATCGCGTGCCTGGAGGGTCCACGTTATCCGGTCTGTTTGGAGAGTCGGGTCAAGCCGATTCGTCTGGTGCGTACCGGCCATCTGCATCATGCCGGCGTCGCCGGTGCCTGCCAGCTGAAGTGCGCCGCCCGTCTGGTCCATCCATAGTTGACTCCACGTACCCGTAGACGCGTCGTACGCATTGAGGCTGCGCCCGCGTACGCCGTCGCTGTCGGACCAGTGTTCTTCAATGACGCAACCGTCCACCGCCTTTGTCACGACGTTGGTTCCGACAACTGACGTCACGCCCGGCAGGTAGACGTCCCAATGCCCCACCCAGAAATCGAAGGCGTCATAGGCGCGACCTTTACACCCGTCGTGTTTGGAGGTGAAGCGACCGATTGGAAGCACGTAGCGATCCTTATCCGTCCCCTCGGACTCCGCACTCCTCGCAAGCCTGGCAGTCGCGCCAGAAGTGGAGCTGGTCACGGCGGTGTCGGCCATACAACCGCATACTGCGACAAGTGCAGCGATGCCACATTCTCTCATCCGACGTCTCACGATTCATCTCCGTTGCGGGGACCTGTTGCGCTGCACCAGCGCTCCTCCGCATTGAGTGTGTATCAGTCACGCTCGTGCAGACAGGGGTTGCACCGGCGCGCTTCGTCAGAAAGCTGTGAAGTCTCTGACAATCGCGCTTCGAGCTTTCGCAGAGGTAAGACATTTCACGCAACTCTGACATTCGCGAAGACGCTCTCCAGCTCCGTGATTCGCGTGTGCATCCGTTCAAACTCTTCGCGCCCGCCCGGTATCACACTCGCATGACAGCACGTCCACTCGATGCGTTGGAAACGATGACCGGCGAGAGTGCGACACTCTCCGTAGAGCATATCCGCAGTCTGCAGCGCCTGCAGGTCCCTCCACACGCGCACGCGGGACGGCATCTTCTGATCGTCCTGGACGGGATGTTGGTTGACGTTGGTGCGAAGGGGCGCACCGAAATGACGCCCGGGTATGCGCGCCCTTCACCGAAGCCAGAGATGCACCAACCGCAGATGGTAAAGGCTCCGTTTTCCTGTTTCGTTCTTTCGGTACACGACAGTGCCTCTGCGCTGTATCCGCAATCTCGGCAACTGGTGGACGCCCAGGCGCTGCTGCCATCGGCTCTGGCAGTCTCACAACAGCTTGCGTCGTCGAACACGCATGACGCACACCTAACCCGCGCGACCCGCGCTCATGTCGGCGAAACGCCCCACGCCGTCCGACATGCAGCGCGATGCAAACCGCGTTCAAGTCTGCAGGCTTGAGCGAGATGTAGGCTACGGTGATGCGCACAGCGCCGTGCCTGTCACGTCGACCGGCATGGCCAATGCGGAGCATTCGGATCGTTGCTCACTTTGGTGAATCTTCTCTCGACTCGCTGCGGAGCGTCGATATGCATGCAGGCTTGCTGTCTCTGGTTCGTTTCGTTTGACTCGGGGCGAATATGTCCGCCGCTGTAGCCGCTGCCCAAGCCCAGGTGCGCCAGGTGCGCCAGGTGCGCCAGGTGCGCCAGGTGCTTGAGACCGCACCGTATCTTGACGGTGTCGGACTCTCACTCAGCGACTGCAGGCTGGTGCAGCAGTGCGATGCAAGCCCATTGCCGCTGGCCGGACCGGCAGCGTGGCTGGGCCGATGAGCGCACCGACGCGACGGGCTCTGAGGGCGGGAGCCACTGCGATTGCGCTCGCGATTGCAGCTGTGCTCATGCTGCTGTGCGTACTACTCAGCGTTGCGCGCCTGGACTTTCCGCCATTTGTGGCGGCGTTCATTCTGGGTGACGTCCGTCTGCCACTGCTGTGGATGTCAGTCGTTGCGACGTTGCTTGCAGGCGTCGTGTGGAAGACTAGTGCCTGGTCGTCATCCCTTCGCACAGTGGCGAACGTCGTAACACTCGTGAGTTTCGTGCTCACGCTGATGTGCGCATGGTACTCCTTCGGATATTACGCCGTGTCGGAAGTGACGTTTACCAGCCACGAGTCCGGGGCGCAGTCGATCAACATTGGCGCTCGCCTGTATACTCCGCGTCCGGGCAACCGTCACACCGCTCTGTTGCTCGTGCCGGGCTCGGAGAATGTCAGAGCGGCAACGTATCACAGTTTTGCCGACCGCCTCGCGCGCGCCGGTTACGTGCTGCTCGTGCCGGACAAACGCGGCGTCGGTCGGTCAGGCGGCGTTTTCCAACCGCCCAGCGCTGACAGTGTGCGAGGAGTCGCTCTGCTCGACACGCTGGCGGGCGACGTGGTGGCGTCCATGCGATTCCTGCGCACCGTCGCGGGCATTGACTCCAATCGCGTCGGCTACTTCGGGCTGAGTCAGGCTGGCTGGGTTATCCCGCTGGCCGAACGTCAGTCGACGGGCGCACGCTTTGCGGTGATCGTTTCCGGACCGGCTGTGTCGTCTCGCGAAGAAGATCTTTCAGCTCGCTCAGCGGCGAGCGCGAAGACCACTTCGCCTGGAAGCCACCCCCCACCCCGTTCGACTCAATCAACGCGCGCGTTGAGCGCGAGGTACCTGCGGGATACAACCCGCGTGACGTGTTGTCGCAACTGCGGCTGCCCGTGCTTTGGATCTACGGCGGTTGGGACAACTCCATCCCGGTCGAGAAGAGCGTTCACGTGCTCGACCAGTTGCGCAGCAGTGGGCAACTGTTCACGGTGCGCACGATTCCGTATGGAAATCACGGCTTGTTCGTGATGCGCGGACCGGAAAAGCGGCGGCTACCCTACTATCCCGATGGCCTGTGGTCCGACATGTTTTCGTGGATCGATTCGGTAACAAATCGCGCGAACTTGCACTAACGGAGAGTTCGCTCTCGTCAGGCCAAGGGCAGCAGCACGCGCATCCGTGTGCCGCCTCGCGTGGAACTCTGGATCTCCAATTCGCCGTGCATGGTACCTAGCAGTGCCGAGACGACTGCGAGTCCAAGGCCGCTGCCACTGGTGTTGGCATCGACATCGCGTGCCAGGCGAATGTACGGTTCACACACGCGTTGCCGGTCGGACATCGGAATTCCTGGCCCTGCGTCATCCACTTCAATGACGGCCACTGCAGCGCTGGTTGCGAGCACGCGCACGATGACGACTTGAGCCTCTGGACCGTACCGCACGGCGTTTTCGAGTAGATTGTTAAGGATGCCCGCGACGGCCGACGGGTCGCACAGCGCCGTACAAGTCGGCGATACCTCCTGGACGATGTGGACGCGCCGCTTATCCGCCAGGGGGCCGAATCCCGTGATGGTATCACGAACAACGGGAACGAGATCGTGCGGACCGAGACGAACGCGTAGCATGCGGCGGTCGGTACGGGCAACCACCAGCACATTCTCGACCAGGTTATAGAGCCTGCGCGCTTCGGCCAGAATGATCTGCGCCGCTGTATTGGTGGGCATCGTGCCAACGGTTTTGCCCGCCAGAATCAACTCCGCGTAGAGCATGATCTCGGTGAGCGGCGTACGAAGTTCATGCGACACGGCGGCCGTGAAGTCGCCACGCAGCGTCGCGAGTTGCGCGGCGCGGCGCGTGAGCAGCGCGATCAACGCGATGACCAGGGACGCCACAAAGGTCACCAGCCCGACCCACCCTGACCGATTCGCGCTGTCAGCGGCCTGCAGGAACTCGCGTGCGATGGCCGGCATGAGCACCGCCTGCACGCGTACGTCAGGGTCCGGGCCGAAATGCACGGATGCGGTAAAGGTCACGTCGCGCGCATTGGGACTCTCGTAGAGAACCGCGCCGCCCGGCAACACGACACGAAGCGCGATCGTCGCATCGTTTCGACGCTCCGACCCGAACATCGACGGCAGCAACGTCGGGCGCGAATTGTATATGTAGCCGAACATCCGGTCACGCACCGATTGCAACGCGTAGTGCGTGAGCAGGAATCGTTCGCCACCCGCGCCGGTCGCCGCGATGCGGACAAGTGCCAGCACCGCGAGTTCATCGCCTTCATCCGTGAGACGAACCACAAAGTCCGGGCTGGGCGCGCTTCGACTGCTCACCATCATGCCATCCAGGGCGCGCCACGGGATTGAATACGGTGCGGTCGTGTCCGTGCGGAACGTTTGCACCACGCGTCCCTGCGCGTTCAGCAACGTCAACCTCTGTACCGGCAGCGCGGACTCGCATCGGCAGGCGTCCACCGAGTCGAGCAGGAGGCGTGCCGAACGCAGCAGGCCGGCATTGGTGGAGTCACCAAGGCCAGCGAGCGATTGATTCATGATTCGCGCGTGGTTGGCGAAAATCGAACCGGCACGGTACGCAAAACTCGTCGCGCCGAAGTTCGCGAATTCCACCAGATTCCGCCCGACGATCTCCCGTTGGCGTTGAATCGCTCGCGCGCTTTGCCACGCGAGCAGCAAGACCCCCACCTCCGCAACGAGCAAGAGGCCATACACCACTCGCAGCCGGTCGCCGATGACGTGTTTCAGGCGCGAGCGGGGTGCTGCTACGCCGTTACGCTTCATCCACAGGATCGGTCGAAGCGGCGGCGTGTCCTGTGCCTCCGACAATTCGATACCCCACCTTGCGGGTGGTGAGGATCTGCACGCCGACAACCCCTCCGGCCTTGAGGCGCCGCCGCAGTTCGACAATGTGACTGTCGATCGTCCGACTTTCGACATTGTCGTCGTAGCCCCACACTTCGCTCAGCAGGTCACGTCGCGACACTGCAGCGCCCTCCCGCCGCATCAGCGCCAGCAGCAGATCGAACTCGCGCGGCCGAAGTTCTATCAAGCGGTCACCATACCGAACCTCGCGCGTGTGCGTGGACACTTCGAGCCTCTCGAATTGCACCAAGCCCGATCGCTGTGGCTGCAGCCGGCGCATGGCAACACGGCGGCGTGCGAGCGCGTCAATGCGGGCCTCGAGTTCGGCAAGGCTGAACGGCTTCGTAACGTAGTCATCGGCTCCGGTTCGGAATCCGCGCACCTTGTCGACATCATCCCCTCGTGCGGAGAGAATGAGCACCGGCATGTCGAATCCTTCTTCGCGCATGGTGCGCAGCACGTCCAGGCCATCCAGGCGCGGGAGCATCAGGTCAAGGATCACGACGTCCGGCTCCCACATCCGGATGCGCTGTAAGCCATCCACTCCATCGGCGGCCAGCCGAATTTCAACCCCGTCGCCCATCAGTGCGGCACGAATGCCCTGCGCGATGGAGCTGTTGTCTTCGACGATCAGGATGCGAGTCATGTCCCGCCTGGTGTCAGTAGAGTGACAGGATATCCAGTGGAAGGAATAGCGCGTGCCGCGCTCCGCAGTCATTTCACAGTTCTCTGACATTGTACAGTGTCTCCCCCTGAAGCTGCCTCGATCTGATGGCGCGCGCGCGACGCGCGGACAGCTAGACCAAAGATGGCGACAGATGGGTAAACGCAACGAGGCCCCGGCACCCGCCGGAGCCTCGCCTACCAACCGTACGCAGCGGCGTCCTATCGCTGGAAAACCAGGCGCAACACGTTGGGTGACCAGGAGTGTTCAATCTGTGCGTTGTCGAACACTGCAATTCCGAACTTGTACGCACGCGCGAGATCGTCGAATTGCACGTCGTTTGCGTCGCCGGTCACGCGCTTCCTCTTGATCTCGTAGTTCCACATCTTGAGGGTTGGGCTGTAGTAGCCGCGGCCATCGATGTCGGCACGCGTGCCGGAGAGCGGTGCCGTCCACATGCTGGCGATCATTGCTCCAATCGGAAGTGCGTCCCGTTCGGCGGTGGTGAGCCTGACGGTGTCGGCCTTGGGATACGCGAAGAGTCCCGGGGCGATCGACTTTCCCCGATAGACGGGGCTTCCGTCCGCCGCGGCCAGCGCATCAGAGTAGCCACCTGTACCGACGTCGCTGGCGCGACCGCCGTCTGCCGCCCCGGCGTCACCGACAGTCCAGTTGCGCACGAACTGGTCGTCCATCTTTCCGTACTCGTTTTGCCGCACAAGCTTCCAGTGCCAAAGATCGACGATTTCCGTGGGCGCGTTCGTGTACTTCTTGGCCGCACGTTTCTGATCGGAGTAGTAGTAGGTGGTGCCGGGCGAGCCGTTCTTGGACGGATCGTGGCACAGGCCTGCACAGCCGGATTGCTCAAACGCGGGGCTCGTCGTTGCGCCATATGTATTCCACGCGATCGCCAGTTTGTCTTCGTAGTACAGCCCGCGTGCCTCTTCGTTGAAGGCCTTTCCCATGTACGTGTCCCAGTCGGACCCATCGACAGGTAGCGGCTTGGCAGGCATCTTCCGCCAGGTGCCGTCGTCCTGCTTCATGAAGGGTTGGCGTTTGTAGCTGGCGACATCGTCCGGCCACTTGAGGAAGAGATAGATGTACTGGTCGTCGTAGAGCGCCTTGAGGTAGACCTGCGTCGCATCTGCCCAGCCACCGCCAATCCGTGCCGCAAGCCATTTGGCGTTACGCCACGAGTCTTCGCTGTCCAGGCCGTCCGCGCCGACGGCGCCGATGGCGCGCACAGCCACGAGTTGCGTGGCACCACTGGCTGGTTGCTTGGCGATCCAACTGGCGAGTGCGACGCTATCCGCAACACTGAAGCTTGTGATCACTCCTCCGCCATGAGTCGTTGAGCGCGGCTTGAAGAGGAGCAGGCTCTGCGCGACATCTGTGGGGTTGATGAAGCCAGATCCCACCAGAGATGCGGAGTCCATCGTCACGAGAAACGAGCGCGTGGATCCCGCGCCGTGGCAGCTCGAACAGTCGTCCTGAAGAATCTTCGTCACACTGGCGAAGGTGCCCTCTGGCGTGATCGGGGTCGTCGGTCCCGGATCGTCACTGCCGCATGCCCACAGGGCACCAACAAGCAAAGCCATTCCAGGCCTTACGAATAGTTGGGTTGTTCTCATAAGCGCGCGCCTTTCCTTATGGAGGGGCTTTCTCAATACGACCCCGCTTGCCGACGCTAGATGGCTCGCGTGACGCGGGCATTCGTCGTTGGTTCGGGGTACGGTAGCAAGCTTCGTCGGCGCGGCTTCCCCCGCTGTCAGCTACGACCTGATCTCACGTAGGCATTGTCCGCGATGCCATCGGGTGGACTCAGTGGGTCAACGCAAGAATGTCTCACGTCGCGGCCGCTGCCGATCTCGCGCGGTTCTATTGCACCGGGGAGTTCGCCGTCGTGCGCATTTCGGGCGAGGCGGAGGAGCGGGTGCGCGACCTGGTGCGCGACCTCGTGCGCGACCAGTCGACCGTGCAGCGCGAAATTCTCAAGTCGCGCCACTACACCCTCGAGTTTGGCAACGGCTTGATCATCTGCGGCAGCTCGGTGACAGCGCTGCTCATTTCGCGTGCATGCCACAAGAGCTTCGGAACGCCGCGGATCCCCGCGAGCGCCTGCCCTGCTCGCACGCCTTGTTGAGACCTGCACTCACCCCATAGCCGAGCGATGACCATGCGCGAGGAGCAGGAGTATCTCGAGGAGCAGCGCCAGGTCGCCGTCGCGCCCGAGCTGATCAGTCCGTCGCGCCCAAGCTGATCAGCGCCTCGCGCCACCCCCGCCGGAAGCGCCCGCCATCCCCCCAACACATGGTCCCGGCGCCCCCTGTTCCTCCCCCGGTAAGGGTGCTCCCCGACGAGTTCCGATCGATGACGCGACACTTCCCCGCCTTCGCGACCCTCGCTGCGGCCGCGATCCTAGCGGCGTCAGCGAACGGCTGCCGAACCAGCATCTCCGGGAACGAGAAGTCGCCAGGACCATGCATCGAGCCCTCTATCCCGAATTCCCGCCCAAGCTCTACTATTCGGCGACGGAACTCGGCAAGACGCTGCGCCCGATCACCGACGTCATGTGCGAGTGTGATCGCAACATTTGGAGAGGATCAGCGCTAACACGAGGTTCGGAGCGGCGCGATAGCAACGACGTCGAGCCTCGTTCAGACGTCAACAGGATCGCAAAGGAGAACGCATGAGTGAAACGTCGACACAGTTGCCAACGGTGAGCGAACTGGCCATTCCACTCGAACGCGACCTTTTCCTCCGGACTCTTCTGGGGCATCTGGCCGGTACGTTGCAGAAAGTGGTCGGCCTGGAGGAAGCCTCCGGCTTCGTCAGCGTGGTCGGTCAGGAGATCGGCGACGAATTCAACCGCACTTACAAGAGCGCCCTGGCCGTGGAGAAGTTGAGTCGGGGGCAGGTGGCCGAAGTCCTGGTGGACCTCAAGCGCCGCATCCAAGGCGACTTCTACCTGATTGAACAGGACGACGAGAAGATGGTCTTCGGCAATCGGGCTTGCCCCTTCGGCGAGAAGGTCGTCGGTCGCCCTGCCCTGTGCATGATGACCTCCAACGTCTTCGGTAGCATCGCGGCCGACAACCTCGGCTTCTCCAAGGTTGTCATCGAGCAGGCGATCGCCCTCGGCGACCCCGGCTGCCGAGTCGTTGTCCACGTCAAGCCGACGCCGGAGTCGGAAGCCGCGTCAGGCCGGGAGTATTTCGAGGGTTAGAGGTACGACCGTGACGCCAGAGCACTTCCTGACCTTTGCCAACCCGCTGCCGGAGCCGATGCTGCTCCTGACGGGCAGCGGCTTCGTCCTCGCTGGCAACCTCGCCGTCGAGAGACAGCTGGGCCTTGCGCTTCCAAAAGTCCTGGGGAGGAGTCTGGCCGATGTCGTTGCCGACTCAACCGATGAGGTAAACCACTATCTGCGGTCCTGTTCCCGCAGCCGTTCGCTGGTCCTAGGGTCGCTCAACCTGCTCGGAGGAGATCGCGAAAGCGTTTCGTGCCGGACCGAGGGGACGCTGCTTCAACCGCGAACGGAAGGGACGGAAGCGATCCTCCTTCTCCGGCTCATTCCGAAGGAGTCGGCGGTCGGGAAGTTCGTCGCCCTCAACCAGCGGATCCAAGACCTCGGCAGGGAAATCCGCCGCCGCAGGCAGGCCGAAGCCGAGGCTCGCCAACAGGCCGAACAGCTTCGGGTGACGCTCCGCTGCATCGGGGATGGCGTCATCGTCACCGACGCCGACGGGCGGGTCCAGCTCCTCAATACAGCCGCCCAGGCCATGACCGGGTGGACGCTGGAAGATGCGACAGGGAAACCTCTGACGGACATGTTCCGCATCGTCAATGAATACACCCGCGAGCCCGCTGAGAATCCGGCATTACGGGCGCTCCGGGAGGGCGTGGTCGTCGGGCTGGCGAACCACACAATCCTGGTCGCCAAGAACGGGACCGAGCGGCCCATTGACGACTCGGCGGCCCCGATCCGGGATGATGAAGGAACGCTCCTTGGGTCAGTCCTCGTCTTTCGGGATGTGACGCAGCGGCAGCAGACGGAGGAGCGACTGCGCCGCAGCGAGCGGCGGTTCCGCCAGCTTGCCGATGCCATGCCGCAGATCGTGTGGACCGCGGGACCGGACGGCGAGATCGACTACATGAACCGGCGGTGGAGCGACTTTACCGGGCTGCCGGAAACCTTGGGCAATACCGGCTGGTCGCACGTCCTCCACCCGGACGAGGCCCAGCCAGCCGGTGAGCGATGGGCGGCGTCCGTGCGAGATGGCGCTCCGTTCGAGATGCAGATGCGGCTGCTGGATCGGCGACAACAGACCTACCGGTGGCATCTCTTCAGAACGGTCGCCGTTCACGACGACGCGGGCAGAGTCGTCCGCTGGTTTGGCACAAGCACGGACATCCATGAGCAGAAGCGTTCCGAGGAGTCCTCCCGCTATCTCGCCGAGGCGAGCGCCGCCCTGGCGGGGGTCGTCGATTACGAAAGCACTTTGCGGATGGTGGCAAACTTGGCGGTCCCGCACTTCGCCGACTGGTCCGCGGTGGACGTGGCGGACGACGGGGGCACGTTGCGACGACTGGCGGTCGCCCACCAGGACCCCCGAAAGGTTCAGCTTGCGCACGAGTTGCAGCGCCAGTATCCGCCCGACCCGCTATCGCCGAACGGAGCCTTCGCGGTCCTTCGCACGGGGAAGCCGGAGATCGTCACCGACATCACCGACGAAATGCTCGTGCGTGGGACGAGGGACGAGACGCACCTGCGCCTGATCCGGTCGCTCGGGCTGAAGTCGTACATCTGCGTGCCGCTGGTCGCATCCGGCCAGCCGCTCGGCGTCCTCACCTTCGCGACTGCCCAGTCGGGGCGAACGTACACCGGCGCCGATCTCGCACTGGCGACGGACCTGGCGCACCGAGCGTCGGTCGCCGTCGAGAACACGCAGCTTTACGAAGCGCTGCGGAACGCCGACCGGCGCAAGGACGAGTTCCTGGCGACCTTGGCCCACGAACTTCGGAACCCGCTGGCCCCGATCCGCAACGCCCTGCAGATCCTCAAGATGCCGAGGGTCGACGGGGCGACGATCGCTCGCTCACTGGAAATGATGGAGCGGCAGGTGGAGCATCTGGTCCGGCTTGTCGATGACCTGCTGGACGTGTCGCGTGTGATGCGGGGGACGATCGAACTCCGCAGGGAGCGGGTCGAACTCGCCGCCGTCGTCGCCCGTGCGGTCGAGACGGTCCAGCCGCTCGTGGACGTCCAGGGGCATCGGTTGAGCATCCGCCTGCCGTCCGAATCGCTCCCAATCGACGCCGACCCGGTGCGGTTGGTCCAGGTTGTCGGCAACCTGTTGACGAACGCGACCAAGTACACCGAGCGGAGCGGGCGCATCTGGCTGACGGCGGAACGGGACGGCGACACGGCAGAACTGCGAATCCGGGACACCGGCATCGGCATCGGCCCGCAGATGTTGCCCCGCATCTTTGAGCTATTTGTTCAGGTGGACCACTCATCCACGAAGGCGCAAGGCGGGCTGGGCATCGGCCTGACGCTGGTGAAGAATCTCGTGGAGATGCACCATGGCACGGTCGAAGCCCGCAGCGATGGGCTGGGCCGGGGCAGCGAGTTCATCGTGCGACTGCCAATGTCGGCCCAGACGGCTGACCGGGATCACGGCGGTGATCCGGACCATCCGGCGCGCCAATCGCCGGCGGATTCTGGTTATCGACTGTTAGTCGTGGACGACAATCAGGACGCCGCGGACAGCCTCGCCATTCTCCTCGGACTGCAAGGCCACGAGGTCCGCGTCGCCTTCAGCGGCGTGGCGGCGCTGGAGATAACGAAAGCCTACACGCCGGACGTGGTCTTCCTCGACCTCGGGATGCCAGGGATCGACGGGTACGAGGTCGCGCGCCGGTTGCGCCACCTGCCCGGTCTGGAAACTGTGGTGCTGGCGGCGTTGACCGGGTGGGGTCAGAAGGAAGACCGGCGCCGCACGAGCGAGGCGGGGTTCAGCCACCATCTCGTCAAGCCGCCCGCACCCAAGGCGATCGAGGCGGTCCTTGCTGATTTGAAGCGCGTTCGAAACCCGCAGGCGGAAGGGTAATGTCGTCCGGGCGATGGAAGCTGCCGTGAGCGTGAAGCCTTCGTAGCTGCGACCTTTTTTGGAGCCTTACGAGCAGAACGGCCCGAGGACTCTGCTTCCTCACACTGTCGAAGGTGCCCAATGGCATGAGCGGGCTCGTTCGTCCCGGATCGTCACTGCCGCAGGCCCAGCTGGCACCAACGAGCAAAGCCATCCTTGGTCAGGTGGGCATTGTCTGCGATGCCCTTGGGTGGACTCACCGGTGTCAACGCCACAGTGCCTCAAATCCCGTGGTTGGCGAGTCAAAGATCAGGGTCTTTCGCGGTCGTGGATTCAGCTTGCCCGCGGGCAGTCGAGATCGGCCTGCGTCCGGCTCGCCACCGAGACGGTGCGCTGGCATCGGCCGCCGAGCACGCCAGAAGTCCTCGCCACGCGCGCGAGGACGCTGCATACTTCCCACACCCCGATTGAATCTCCCTTCCCACGGGAGTCTGGCGCGCCATGGACGAGCGCCACACCATCAGCAACCTGTTGCTCCACGCTCGCGCCGGCGACGCGAGCGCCGTGGATCGCGTATTCCCACTCGTGTACGACGAGCTAAGCCGTCTCGCCCATCGGCAGCTGCAACGTGAGCCCACCGGGCACACGCTCGTGACGACGGACCTCGTCCACCAGGCGTACCTTCAGCTCGTGGGTCAGTCACGGGTCCAGTGGGAAGGGCGAGCCCACTTCATGGCCATTGCCGGGACAGCCATGCGCCGCATCCTCGTGGACCATGCGCGGAGTTACGGGAGTCTCAAGCGCGGCGGAGCGCTGCGCCGCGTCCCGATAGAGTCGGTCGACCTGGCGACGGAAGGCCGCGCGGAGCTGTTGCTCGCGCTCGACGACGCACTCGATCGCCTGCGAGTGCTCGACGAGCGACAAGCGAAGGTCGTCGAATGCCGCTTCTTCGCCGGGATGACGGAGGAAGAAACGGCCGAGGCGCTCGACGTCGGCGTGCGCACGGCGAGACGCGACTGGGTCAAGGCGAAGAGTTGGCTCTATCAGGAGCTGTACGTCGACGAGCGCCCCTGACGATACGCGAGAGGACCGGTCGTCGAGGTCCCGTCGCACACCTAAAGGAATGCATGCGGACCCCGTCCCCTGAGCGGTTCCGACAGATCGATGCACTGCTCGACGCCGTGCTCGATCTTCCCACTGGGGAGCGCGATGCATTCGTCGACCGCGCCACGACAAACGATCCCGAGCTGCGCCAAGACCTCCAGCGCCGACTCGATGCCTGCCCATTCGCGGACGATTTCCTCAACCGTGCTGCGCTGGAGCTGGCTGGGCCACTCCTGCAAGCGGCGAATGACGCGGTTCCCCTCGCACGAACGGACGCCACCCCGGAGCGCGTCGGACCGTACCGTATCGTGCGCGAGCTTGGCCATGGCGGCATGGGCACCGTCTTCCTGGCCGAGCGAGACGATGGACAGTTCGAGCAACGGGTCGCGCTCAAGCTCATCCGGCACGCCGGCGCGCATAAGGCTGCTCTCCTGGCCCGCTTCCTCGAAGAACGCCGGATCCTGGCGGGGCTCGAGCACCCCGGCATTGCTCGACTCGTCGATGGCGGCGTCGACGAGGACGGTTCTCCATGGTTCGCGATGGAGTATGTGGAGGGAGAGCCGCTCGACCGCTATTGCGACACGCGCCAGCTGTCGGTCGACCAGCGGCTGCTGCTCTTCGGCGAAGTATGCGGCGCCGTTCAGTACGCGCATCAACACCTGGTGGTGCATCGCGACCTGAAGCCGTCGAACGTACTCGTGACGAGCGACGGCGTGGCGAAGCTGCTCGATTTCGGGATCGCGAAATTGCTGGACCCGCTCGCCGCATCCGACGCCGACACTCCGCGCACCGAGTGGCAGGCGATGACGCCCGAGTACGCGGCCCCTGAGCAGTTACGCGGAGGTCCGGTGAGCACCGAGACCGACGTCTACGCGCTGGGCGTCGTGTTGTACGCGCTCACCGCGGGCCGACGTCCCTACGAGCTGCGTGGACTCTCGCCCGCGGAAGTAGAGCGCACGGTGTGCGAGATCGATCCCCCTGCACCATCCAGCACGTTCGCCGCCGACAGCCGTTCGGCAGGCGATCGCGCGGCCCGCGCCGGCGCGCGAGGCGGAACGCCCAACGCCCTCCGCCGCCAGCTGCATGGCGACCTGGACGCGATTGTGATGCAGGCGCTGCGGAAGGATCGCGCGCGCCGCTATCCATCCGCCGCGGCCCTACTCGACGATCTGCGTCGCTTTCACACGCACACGCCCGTCCTGGCGCGCCCCGATGGCGCCGGCTATCGAGTGGCCAAGTTCGCGCTCCGTCATCGTCTCGCTCTCTCTGTCGGCACGACACTTGTGCTACTCGTCGCCGGCGGCTTTGCGCGCGAGCGCGCGCTGCGAGATCGCGCCGAGACGGAGGCACGCAAGGCCAAGGCGGTCGAGGCGTACGTCGTGGGCATCTTCGACGGCGCCGATCCGTTCTCCGACAGAGCGGTCGCCGGAGCGGTCGCCGGCACGGAGTTGACCGCCCGCTCGTTGCTCGACCGCGGTGCGCAGCGTGTCGGTGAGGAGCTCGGAACGCAACCCGAGGTGCAAGCAGAGATGCGAGGCGTCCTCAGCCGGGTGTACACGAGCCTCGGCGTCTATGATCAGGCAGAGTCGCAAGCGCGACAGTCGCTGACGCGTCGAACCGCACTCTACGGCGTCCACAGTGTGAGCGTCGCGGAAGCGACGGACCAGCTCGGGTACGTGATGCTCAGACGCGACGCGCTCGACAGCGCCGATCTGCTCCTGCACCACGCGCTCGCCACGCGGCGTACGCTTCTCGGGAAAGACGATCCTGCCATCGCGGAGAGTCTCGACCATCTCTCCGACCTCTATCAGGAGAAGGACGAGTACGACCGCGCCCTTGGCGCGTCACGCGAGGCGCTCGCGTTGCGGCGGCGCGTCTTTGGTGAGAATGACCCGACCTTCGCGTCGAATCTCGTCGACGTCGCGCTCATTCTGTGGCGGAAGGGCAGTTATAGCGAGGCAGAGCCCCTTCTGCGCCGCGCACTCACGATTCAGCAAGCTCGACTTGGCGAGAACGCCCCCGCGACGGCGCAAAGCCTCCACAATCTCGCCCAGGTGCTGGAGATGCGCAGCCAATTCGGCGAAGCCGAGACCTTCTATCGACGCGCACTCGCTGCCAAGCGCATCGCGCTCGGCGAGGCACACCCGAGCATTTCGATCAACCTGAACAATCTCGGGCGTATGCTCGCGACGCAGATGGAGCGGCCGGACGACGCAGGGCCACTCATTCGCGAGGCACTCGCGATGGATCGCAAGATGTTCGGCGAGAAGCACAGCTATGTCGCCGCAAGTTTGAACAATCTCGCGCTCGTCTTGCGACTGAATGGCAACCTCGAGGAAGCGGAGCGCGTCGGCCTGCAGTCGCTCGCAGTCAACCGGTCGCTGTTCGCGGGGGAGAACACCTCGATCGCCCTCGCCCTGAACGACGTCGCCGGCGTGATGCTGCTCCGAGGCAACGTGGATAGCGCCATTACATTCTTGCGGGAGTCGCGGTCGCAGTTTGAGCACCTTGTCGGCCCGCTACACTTCAACACGCTGAGCGTCTCGCAGAATCTCGCGCGGGCACTCCGCGAACATGGCGACAGACGCGAGGCTGAGCAGATCTTCCGCGCGGTGGCAACGCACCTCGACTCGTCTCAGGCGCGGCAGCGCGCCTTGTTCATCGGCGTACGAGTCGGGTTAGGGCGGACGCTCGCCTCAGAGGGACGACAGACCGAAGCGCTGGACGTGCTTCGCCCAGCCCTGGCGATGAGCGTCACACAGTGGAAGCCGGACAACTGGCACATCGCCGAGGCGCGGCTCGCGCTCGGCGAGGCGCTCATGGCCACAGGAAGGTCAGCCGAGGCCAAGCCACTGCTGGAGGAGTCTCACGCGGCCCTCGACCGTCAGCGGCGAGCCCAGCCCCGTCTTGCTGCCGAGGCCGATGCCGCGCTCGCGCATCTCGCCGGTGGGCGCCACCGCAGGGGCTGATCACGACTTTGCTCCGCGATGGCCGCTTTGGCGGCTCTGTTACGCGCTCTGATGTGGGACCCGCACATCGACTCCTCACGTCGGCTCCTCACGT
>JBDTUA010000049.1:0-20627 GCA_040007995.1 Gemmatimonadota bacterium
TTCTCCAGCGCACTTCTCCAGCGCACTTCTCCAGCGCACTTCTCCAGCGCACTTCACCAGCGCACTTCACCAGCGCACTTCACCAGCGCACTTCACCAGCGCACTTCGTGGGCGCACGTCGCGGGCGCAGGACGTCAGCGGACTTCACGAGCGCCCTCCGCGAAAGCGATCAGTGCGCCTGAGGTCGTGACCCACCCTTCGGCGCGCGAATCCCGGCGCGCACCTGACGAATCGCCTCGGAGTGCTCCCGGAACGTCGTCCGAAACTCGTGATGACCGTCGGGGTGGGCGACGAAGTACAGATACGGCACACTGGCGGGATACACCGCGGCCTCGATGCTCGCTGCGCCAGGTGATGCGATCGGACCCGGCGGGAGTCCTGCATAACGATACGTGTTGTACTTCGAGTCGATCTCGAGATCCTTGAACAGCACACGCTCGACGTGCCGCCCCAGCGCGTACTGCACCGTAGGATCCGCCTGGAGTCGCATGCCGATTCGCAGACGATTGTGATACACCGCCGAGATGACGGGTCGCTCCTCGGGAAGGCGCGCTTCTTTCTCGATGATCGCCGCCAGCGACAGCACGTCGTTGCGGCTGAAGGCCATCGCGCGGGCTGCCGAGTCCCACGCCGGCTTCCAGATTGTCTCGAAGCGATGCACCATCGCCTCGACGGCGTCCCGCGCCGTTGCGCCTGGCGGGAAGGTGTACGTGTCGGGGAAGAGATAGCCCTCGAGCGTCGGCGTCGGGACATCGAGCCGATGCAGGAGCGCGGTGTCCCGCACCGCCGCCTGCACCGAGTCGATCGGCACGTCGAGCGTCCGCGCGATCACGGGCGCGATCGATGCGATGGAGAAGCCTTCGGGAATCGTGAACGTATGAACGAGACCCTGACCGGCCGCGAGCGCATCGAGCAGCTCGCCCCAGCCCTGATCGCTGCGAAACTCGTAGGTGCCCGCCTGGATCGCACGATCGCGACGCGTCCAGCTCGCGTAGGCCCGAAATCCACGAGGGAAGCGAATGATGCCACGATGCGCGAGGGAGTCCGCCGCGACCCGGAAGCTCGCACCCGCCGGAATGACGACGCGTCGCGGCACGCCATCGCCACCGCAGGCCGATACGAGCGATGCGATGATCAGGGCGGCCGCCGCGAACAGGGTGCGCGCGTGCCTTCGCCGATCCGGGAAGAGGGCTCGTCGCGCCGCGGGGGCCCCCCCCGATTCAACGCTACCCGTGCGACTCGCCGACCGCTTCATCATCTGCGTCCGTCTCCCATCGTTCCGACGACATACCCAGCGCCTGCTGCAGAAGAATCGCGGCGGACAGGGCATCGACATCCCCCTTCCGTCCGCGCGTCGTCCCCCCCATCTCCCGAACCACGCGCAACGCCGCAGCCGTGGAGAATCGTTCGTCGATCAATCGAACCGCGAACCCGGTCCGCCGCTCGAGTTCCGCCGCGACCTTCCGTACCTCGCGCGACCGGTCCGTCTCCTCGCCGTCGCTGTCGATCGGTAGTCCGATGACGAATCCCCCCGCTTCCAACGCCTCCGCGCGCCGGATAATCTCGGCGATCGGCGGACGCTTCCCCGGTCGGCGCAGAATGTGTCCGGCCGGCGTGGCAATCGTGCGGGTCGGATCACTCACCGCCAGCCCCACGCGACGCTCGCCGTAGTCCACGGCCAGCAAACGGGTGTGCGGCACCGTCGGTCCATGGGACTCCGGCGCCGAGGTCGTGACCTACCCCTGCGCCATCTGCTGGAAGAACTCGCGATTCGTCTTCGATCGCACGAGTTGCTTCAACAGGAACGAGATGCTGTCGTCCGGCGGCATGTCGCCGAGGAAGGTGCGCAGCAGGTACACCCGGTTCATCTCCTCACGGTCCAGGAGAAGTTCTTCCTTGCGCGTCCCCGACTTGTTGATGTCGATGGCTGGGAAGACGCGTCGATTGGCGATCTCGCGGCTGAGCACCAACTCCATGTTGCCGGTTCCCTTGAACTCCTCGAAGATCACCTCGTCCATGCGCGAGCCCGTCTCAATCAGTGCCGTGGCGATGATCGTCAACGAGCCGCCGTCGTCGATCTTGCGCGCCGAGCCGAAGAACTTCTTGGGCTTCTGCATCGCCGACGCGTCGAGACCGCCGGACATGATCTTCCCCGACTGTGGAATGACCGCGTTATGCGCGCGCGCCAGTCGGGTGATCGAGTCCAACAGGATCACCACATCCTTTCCATGCTCCACCATGCGCTTTGCCTTCTCGATTACCATCTCGGCGACCTGCACATGCCGATCGGGAGGCTCGTCAAAGGTGGAGCTGATCACCTCGGCCTTGGGTACTGACTCAAGGAAATCGGTGACCTCCTCGGGACGCTCGTCGATGAGGAGCACGATGAGTGCGACCTCCGGATGATTCTCGGCGATGGCGTTGGCCATCTTCTGGAGGAGAATCGTCTTTCCGGCCCGGGGTGGTGCCACGATCAGTCCGCGCTGTCCCTTGCCGATCGGCGCAATCAGGTCCACGACCCGCATCGACAGGTCGCCGTTCTCCAACCGGAGCCGCTGGTCAGGATACCGCGGGCGCAGGTTGTCGAAAATGAGCCGCGCCTGCGACGGATCCGGATCGTCCCCGTTGACCCGATCGACCTTGAGCAGCGCGAGATAGCGCTCCCACTGCTTCGGCGGACGGACCTCACCGCGGATCGTATCACCCGTCCGCAGGTCGAACCGCTTGATCTGCGACGGCGAGACGTAGATGTCGTCCGGACCGTGCAGGTAGCTCCAGTCCTGGCTCCGGAGGAAGCCGTACCCCTCCGCGAGAATTTCCAGCACTCCTTCCCCGCGCAGCACAACTTCCTGATCAAGCAGACGCTGCTCGATACGGAAGATCAGGTCCTGCTTGCGCAGCCCCGACGTCTCTTGCACGCTGAGGTCCGACGCGAGCTCAAGGAGTTCGGCGACGGACTTCCGTTTCAGTTCGACAATGTCCACGCGAGGTGGGGAAGTCTCGAATGTTCGGGGTCGCCAGACGCTGGGTCGGGCGAAGGTAGTAACCGCCCTCTCGACGTGCAAGGCGACCCCTTGTGTTCAGATCCGAGAGCGGGAATGCCTCGGAGCTGTGTAAGACTGTTCGTTCCGAACCACCGCACGAGCGGCGCGAGAACGCGGAACGAGGATGGTTCGGGCTGCCGGGATCGACGTTTCCGAGTCAATGGGGAGACAACGGAGCGCCGAAGGACCAGACAGGACCGTGACTCGGCGCACATAAACCGGCCTTCGAGTCCGATCATCCCACGGACCACGCTCGGAAGTGCCGCAGCGCCGGCCCTGCCCCACACCCGGGCGACTCACGAACGGGCGAACGCCCGGCCTCGAGACACCTCTCTCGACGAAGGGGAGGCCGAGACGCTCGGCCTCCCCTCAGTCATGCAGCTAAGTGAGTGCGCGAGGCGGGATTCGAACCCACGACCTTCGGCTCCGGAGGCCGACGCTCTATCCAGCTGAGCTACTCGCGCGCGATCCTAACCGATGGCAAGGCCTGCCGTCGGGGAGTGGGAAGGCTAACGGTCGTAGGCGGGCAATACAAGTCGAGGGGGTTGCGGTCGATACTCCCACGTGGACCCCGGCTCGCCGAATACCTGGGCGACCGAACTGTTACGACCCGACTCTCAACCACACGGCCCGTGAGCACAGCCACTCCTCCGGACGCGACGTCTCCCAGCGCCTCGCTGGTCGACGTGTTCGTCGCCCGACAGCCGATCTTCGACGTTGCCGGCGATACGTACGCGTACGAGCTGCTGTATCGGCGCACGGGTGTCTCCTCGGTCGCCGAGGGGGTCAGCTCCGATGTGATGGCCTCGGAGGTGCTGGTCCACACGTTCCTGAACATCGGGATGGATCGAATGACGGGTGGGCACCGCGCCTTCCTGAACTTCACCCGCGAGATGCTCGTGCGCGGCATGCACCAGCTCTTCGATCCGCAGACGGTGGTGATCGAGCTGCTCGAGACCGTCGAGCCAGACGAGGAGGTCGTGGCCGCCGCGAAGGGGCTTGTGGACGCCGGCTACATGCTGGCGCTCGACGACTTCGAGTTCACGCCCAAGTTCGAGCCGCTGTTGCGGCTGGCGAAGATCATCAAGCTCGACGTGCTGCACAAGACTGACGAGGAGTTGCGGGCGAACTACGAGCGTGTCGCGTCGTACGGCGGGACAATCTTGGCGGAGCGGGTGGAGACGCAGGCGGTGCGCGATGCCTGTCTTGCGATCGGCTATCGACTCTTCCAGGGCTACTTCTTCAGCAAGCCGGAGACGTTGGCGCGTCGCGACTTGTCGGCGGCGCAGCTGACGATCCTGCGCCTGATGAACCTGCTGCGCGACCCCGATACGACCGATGCGGCGCTCGAAGACGCATTCCGCACCGACGTCTCGCTGACGTACAAGTTGCTGCGCACCGTGAATTCCGCCTCGATGGGCGGTCGCGGGATCGAGTCGATCCGGCACGCCGTACGCATGGTGGGTCGTGGCGAGCTGCACAAATGGCTCTCGCTCCTGCTGGTGACATCGGTGGCAGGGAAGGGCGGGACCGACGCCGAGCTGGTACGGATCGCGATTCAGCGCGCGCGTCTCTGCGAGAACGTGGCGCGCCAAGGACGCGACCGCCGGAGTGCGGAGGCGCTCTTCATGGTTGGACTTTTCTCGATGCTCGACGTGATCCTGAAGATACCGCTCGGCGAAGTCCTGCACCGGATCGACCTGACCGACGAGGTGCGCCGCGCGCTGCTCGCGCGCAGTGGACCCTACGCTCCCACGCTTTCGATGGTGGAGGCCTATGAGCGCGGCTCCTGGGCGGCGGTGGATTCCGAGTCGCAGCTGCTGGGGATCGATCCGTGCATACTCGGCGATCTCTATCTCGAGGCGGTGCGCTGGACGCGGGAACGACTCGAGCAGGTGCTGTAGCGCCGCTCGTGTACCGTTTCCGAAGCGTGATCGGCACCCGAGACGCGCGTGGCGCCGGGCCGCCGAGGCGAGCGGAGCGAGCGGAGCAGCGCTACGGACGCGACGAGCAGCGACGTCGGCCGGGATGCATCGCGCGGCGCATGCCACCAGCAGGTCGGCTACGGCACACGAGGTCGTCCCGCCTACCGCAGGACAGCCGGTGCGCGGTACTGACGTCCACTGAGCGAACCGACCAGGCGCCGACGGCCGAAGTCCGACGCACGTGCCGTCGCATGCCAGTCACCGAGCATGCGCGGACCTCGCGGACCTCGCGGACCTCGCGGGTCGCTCGGGTCGCTCGGGTCGCTCGGGTCGCTCGGGCCTCGTTCAGGACGACTGCTTGATGCTCGTTTCGAGGCGTTCCTGCAGCTGCTCGACCGATGGAGTGTCGGGTGGGTCGAGGAACGGGAGCAGGATCGAGATGCGTCTATTCGACGGGTTAAGCGGATCGTGCGGATATCGCAACTGCTTGTCGGCGAGCCCGGTCACCTCGGCGATGCGCCCGTGGTCGAGGCCCGACTCTTCCAGGATCCGTCGCGCCGCATTGGCCCGGTCGGCCGAGAGCTCCCAATTCGTATACCCGCCGTTCGCGTAGCGCGCCGCATCGGTGTGCCCCTCGATCACGACCGGATTCTCCAGGCCCCGGAGTTCGCCCGCAATCGTCCGCAGCGTGATCCGCCCCTGCTCGGTCAGCACGGCGGAGGCAATCGGAAAGAAGGTGTCGCCCTTCTCGTCCTCGATCAGCTCGATGCGGAGCCCACTTCGCGTGATGGTGATCTCGACCTTCGCGCGCAGCTTCCCAAGCGCGGCGATGGAGTCGATCGAACCGCGCAGCTGCGCCGACACCGCCTCGAACCGCTTGGATTGCAACTGACGGATCGCCATCTGGATCGCCTCGCGCTTCACCGCGGCCGGCGAACTCCCCGAGGAGAGGGGGCTCGCCCCCGACGAATAGCCCTTCTTGTAGCCGACGGGGCTCGAGAAGTAGCCCTCGATCGCCTTCTTGGTCTGTTCGTCCATGCCGAGGATCCACATAACCATGAAGAAGGCCATCATGGCGGTCACGAAGTCGGCGTACGCCACCTTCCACGAACCACCGTGGTGCCCGTGAGCGGCCTTCTTGATCTTCTTGACAATGATGATCTTGCCGCCGCTCTTCGCCACGTCAGGCTGCCTTCCTGCGGGTGAGCGCCTCGAGCTCGGCGAAGCTCGGACGGTCGTTCGGCTCGACGTTGCGGCGCGCAAACTCTACGCAGGTCATCGGGGCATCGCCGCGGGCGAAGGAGAGGAGCGCGGTGCGGATGCACGACATGTACTGTGCTTCGCCACGCTGCCGCACCTCGATTGCCTTCGCGAACGGCAGGATCACACCGTACGCGAGCAGGATGCCGAGGAATGTGCCGACGAGCGCCGCGGCGACCTTGTTGCCGATCTCCGACGCGGCGCCACCGATCGAACCCATCGTGATGACGACGCCAAGCACCGCGGCCACGATGCCGAAGCCCGGCATCGCATCGCCCATCGTCGTGACGGCCGACGGTACCTGATGCTCTTCCTCGTGCATGCGCTCCAGGTCCAGGTCGAGGATGTCGGCCAGATGATGGTCCTCGACCGCTCCCGTGAGCAGGACCTTGAGCGTGTCGCAGAGGAACGTGACCGCGTGGTGGTGGTGCGAAAACTTCGGGTACTTGGTGAAGATGCTGCTTTTTTCGGGCTCCTCGATGTGTGCCTCGAGGGCGATGAGGCCGTCCTTGCGGGCCGTCTGGAAGACCTCGTACAGGACCTGGAGCAACTCGCCGTATGACGTCTTGTTGAACGGGTTCGGCTTGAGCAGTGCGATCGAGGCGGCGATCGATGCCTTGATCACGCTCGGCGGGTTGGCCATGATGAACGAGCCAAGCCCTGCGCCACCGATGATGATGAATTCGGTGGGTTGCCACAGCACCATCATCTTGCCGTGATGCATGGTGTAGCCGGCGACGATGCTGCCGAGGACGACGACGAGACCGATGATCTGAAACACGACGATATCGACTGGAAAGGTCTACGAGGACTTGGTGGCGACGCCACCGACGACGCCACCTACGAGGGCAGCAGCGTCGGCGCCGACGTTGGCGCGACGATTCTCGTCCACGATCTGGGTGACGATCTCCTCCCGCACGATGCTCACGTGTGGAGGGGCTTCGATCCCCAGGCGGACACCACGACGATCCGAGGCCAGGACGACGATCCGAATGCCACCCTCAATGACGATGGCGTCGCCGGCGCGTCGGGACAGGATGAGCATCGGCTCAGACCATGTTGAGGATGGACTGCGCCATCTCGTCGGCGACCTTCACCAATCGCGTCGCCGCCGTGTAGGCCTGCTGGTGTCGCAGCATCAGCGTCAGTTCCTCGTCGATGGAGACACCGGACACCGACGTGCGCCGGTTGTCGGCCTGCGACGAAAGCGTGTCATACACGGCGAACTGTGAGTGCGCATCCGCCGTATCCACGCCGAGGTTGGTCACCGTCGACGTGTAGTGATCGGTGAACGACTCGCCGGCTCCGAAGCCGATCTGGGTCGCGAAGTTCGCGCCCATGCGTGCCTGGAGTGCGGCCATACCGGCATCATCACGCAAAGCGCCGATCGCGGTGGCCAGTGAATTGTTGCCGGGTGCGTTCTGTACGTCGCCCGAGGCGATCATCGACGCGCTGGCCGTCACCTCGCTCGACAGCCGGATCGACGAGGCGCTCGTGAACGAGGCGTCGAAGAAGTTCACCCGCGACCCGGTGGGGCCGTTGAGCGGATTCCAGTTGCTGCCGCCTAACGCGTCTCCCGCCGCGGTCCATCCCGATGCATGATATTCGTTCACGCCGTTGACCAGCCCCTGTGCGAAGCTGTCGAGTCGCGTGCGCAGCGCCGGAACATCGGTGTTGATGAACCTCATCATCTCGCCTGCCTGACCGCCGACCCCGATGACAGGATCGGGATCGCCCACGAAGCCCATGGTGGTCACCGACCCCGATGCCCGGAGTTCGAGCGTGCGGGCGTTGTTGCTGTCGACCAGCATCATCGAGCCGACGTAGACGCCCATGCTTCCGTTTGCCTGCATTTCCACGCGCGCGCCGGCGAGCTGCGCCATCTCGTCGGCTACGCGATCACGTGCGTCGCGCAGGTCCGGCGACTGCTGACCGCTGACCTCCGCGGCCGTGATCTGCTTGTTGAGCGCCCCGACCTGCTTGGCCAGCGTGTTCAGCTGGCTCACCACGGACGAGAGATGGTCCCGCGTCCGCACGGTCAGGTCGTCGACGCGCTTCGAATATGTGTTCAACGTGTAAGCGACCTGGATCCCGCGCTGCCGCACCACACTCTGTGCAGCTGCGTTACCGGGATTGTTCGAGAGGTCACTCCACGAATTCCAGAATTGGTCGATCGTGTTCGCCAGTCCCGTCTGGGAGGGCTCGCCCAGGAGCGATTCCACCTCGCTCAGCAGGTCGCTGCGCACGTTGTACGCCTCGCGATTCCCCACCTCGCGACGGTACGACGCATCGAGGAGCTGGTCGCGCATGCGCACGACGCCGCGCACCTCGATCCCTGTCCCCAGCGTGTACTGCGGGAACTGGGTTCCGTACGCGCTCTGCATCTCCGCTCGTTGTCTCGAGTAGCCTTCGACCTCGGCGTTCGCAATGTTCTGCGAGACGGTCTGCATCGCGATCTGGTGCGCCGAGATCGCGCTGCGCGCGATGTTGAGGATGCTCCCGAGACTCATCTTACGCTCGCCGGTTCACGAGGTACGACGCGCGAGGCGCCTCTCCGGCGCCCGTGGAGTCGTACGCGTTCCGCTGTGCGCCCACGCCCGCAAGGGTTCGGACCATCTCCTCACCGGTGGTCAGCGCCTCGCGCAGGACCTGCCGATTCATCGAGACGTCGCGAGCGAGCGTGCGCGCCGAGCCCTGCAACGCCTCACGCGATGCGTGCAGGTCGTCGGTGGCGTACGGTCCCATCGCGGCCAGCAGGTCGCGCAAGGCCACGTCCTCGGGTTGCCCGAGTCGCGCGTTGATGGCGCGCCGGCGCTTGCGCGCCTCGCCCAGCGTAAGCAGGACGCGCTGCACCGCGAAGACCGAATCGTCGACCCCCTGCAGGTTGTCGACGGCGACCGCCTCGCGCTGCTGGCGCATGATCTGGATCAATTCATCGATCAGCCGGCGCTCGGACTGGAGCGCGTCGGCCAGTCCGTTGACGAGCGGGGGCCATTGCGCTGGCGAGATTTGCGCCATCGTCGGCGACGGGTGCACGTTCGCGGTGTTCAT
This sequence comes from Gemmatimonadota bacterium, assembly GCA_040007995.1. Classification (GTDB taxonomy): domain Bacteria; phylum Gemmatimonadota; class Gemmatimonadetes; order Gemmatimonadales; family Gemmatimonadaceae; genus SCN-70-22. The sequence continues at coordinate 9,281 of JBDTUA010000049.1, forward strand.
CGCGTCCCGTCCGGTGTTTCAGGGCCGGTGGAGCGCGACAGCTGCGGACGCAGCTGACGGTAGAGCGATTCGCCGATGCCATGTTCCCACTGGCCCGGCAATGCGTCGGCGAGGTGCTGGTCCATCATGCCGCTGAACATCGCTTCGCCGGGGCCGCCGTCGGTCACGCCGTCGGTGGGCACGGTCTCGCGCATGGCCTTGAAGAGTTGCTCCACGAAGACACCCTGGAGCTGCCCCACGACCTTCTTCAGGCGCTGGTCCCGGTCCGGAACCGGCGCGCTGATTGGATTTGCTTCGTTGATGTTCGTCACCGCGCGACAACCTCTGCGGAAATGGCACCGACCTGCTTGAGCGCTTCGAAGATCTGGGCGATCTGGTGTGCTGGCGTCCGAAGGGCGGACAGCGCTGCCGCCAGTTGCTGCACCGTGGCCCCGGTCGGAATGCGCACCTGGCCCCCAGTCCCCTGCTGAGCAGTATCGGCAGGTGCCGGCCCAATCGAGAGTGTGAGCCCCTGGATACTCACCACACCCGGGCCGAGGGTGAGGTCTCCCCCCGCCACGATGGTTCCCTGTCGCTGGTCAATGACGATGCGAGCGACCCGCGCGACCTCGACCTTGAGGTCGCGAATGCGGGCAAGGACGGCCGCGGGGCCACCGCCAGCACTGTCCTTGGGCGTCAGGTTGATCGCCCCGGGGTCCTCGACTTTGGCCGTCCCTTCCCCGACGACCGAGTCGATCACTGCGGCGATTCGCGAGGCCAGCCCGATATCCGGTTCCCGGAGGATGAGGCGGGTGCTGGCGGCGAATTGCGGGCGGGGCAGGTCGATCTCCACCACTCCGCCCGCGGCGATACGCGAGCTGGCGGCGTTGAAGCCGACGCGGCGCCGGACGGCATCCTGCTCATCGACGTACAACGTACCCTGCGCGGTCGCGAGCGGCTGCCCGCCCACCTCGGCGATAAGGGGGGTCATCCAGAGTACCCCGCCCCGTAGCGAACGGGCGTCACCCACCGAGGCGACCTGCACCTCGAATCGGCCGCCTGGACGCAGGTAGGGCGAGACCTCGGCGGTGACGAGGACCGCCGCCACGTTGCGCGTGCGGAGGAACTCGGCGGGGACGATCACGTCAAAGCGGCGCAGCAGGTTGGCCACCGACTGCACGGTCTGCTGCGATCCGCGTCCGCTGTTGGTGTTGTCGCCGGTGCCACTGAGGCCGGTCACGAGGCCGTAGCCGACGAGGCGAACCGGCACGCCCTGGTCGTCGATGACGAGGTCGCGGATGGGGACACCCTGCGCACGCGCCGCCTGCGTGCCGAGGCACGAGGCGGCGACCAGGAGCAGCTGGAGCGCGCGTCGTGAGCCACTGCGCTGGCGGGTCATGGCCAGAAGATTCCGAGGATCTTGGTGACGATCCCTGACTTGGGCTTGCCGAGCGATCCTTTCGCGGCATAGGCCAGCTGGATGTCGGCGATGTTGTCGGAGCCGACCATGTCACGCGAGTTCACGTCGATCGGGCTGACGAAGCCGGCGAGGGTGAGCGTGGTCTTGTTCTTGTCGACGTCGATGAGCTTGGAGCCCTTGACCTGCAGCATGCCATCCGGCGTGACGGCGATGACGCGCACCGCAATCTCGGCGGCATAGCGCGTGTTGCGCGTGGCGTTGCCCCGCTGGTTGGTGGTGCTCCCGTCGCCGGCTTCGACGGTGCCATCAATGGCGCCGAGACCGCCGGTGCCGGTGCCCATGCTCGGCGGTTTGATGCCGACATCGAGCTTGCGGCGTCGCGAGGCGCTGTTGGCGTCGTCCTTGTTGGCCGAGGCGAGCGCATACTCGTCGACGACCACCTTGATGATGTCGCCGACGGCGAAAGACCGACGGCTCGACGTCCATGCGATGTTGCGCGCGGGTGTCGCCTTGGCAGAATCGGGACGCGGCCTCGTGCCTTGCGCCCCTAAGGAGGCGACGACGAAGGTGAGGAGCAGGCCGAGCGTCGACAGGAGGCCGACCCAGGTACGATGCAGGCGGTCGGGCACGGGCTCGGGGACGGCCGGAATGACCGTGACCCGGCGTGGCGTGGCCACGACGTGGCAATGATGGATCATGGGAACCTCGAAGGGGCGAGGGCGACGACGTGCGCCGGGCCGGCGACGACGCCGGTGACGCGGCGCCGGGCGCCGAGACGGACGGGAATGGTGTCGCCTAACGAACCGGCCACGGGGGCGAGGCCGTCGAGCGTCAGCTCGATGCCGTCCTGCTGGTAGGTGAATTGCACCGTCTGTCCGGCGGCGACGAGCGGTGCGGGACCGACTGCGGGGGCGCGCAGAACCTCGCCGGCCCGGATGATGCGCCGCGCAACCCATCCCGGAACGACCGCGGTGGGGTGACGGGCGAACCGGTCGTGCTGGGCCACGCGCAAGACCGTGATGTCGCCGGCCGTGAGCACCGTGCCGCGCGCGAGGGAGCGCGCCGCCACCCATACGTCGACCGAGTCGACAGCGCGCGAGTCGACGGCGAGCGACGGCGGCGCCCCAGCCTGCGCCTGCAGGAGCGACCGCCCGGCGACCATCGCGGCCGCGCCCTGTACGACGAGGAGGAGGAACCAGCGACAACCGGTGCGCGACGACATCAGCGGATCATGTTGTTGGCGGTGGACATCATCTCCTCGGCGTTCTTGATCGCCTTCGAATTGATCTCGTACGCGCGCATAGCGGTGATCATGTCGACCATCTCCTGCACGATCTCGACGTTGCTGGACTCGAGGTGTCCCTGGAGGATGCGTCCCATCCCCTCGTCGGCGGGGAAGCCGACCGTCGGCTGGCCGGAGGCCGGCGTCTCAGCGTACAGGTTTTCACCTAACGACTGCAGGCCGGACGGGTTCATGAAGCGTGCAAGCTCGAGCTGCCCGAGCTCCTGCTTGTCCACGGTGTTGCCGCCGGTCGAGACGGAGATCTTTCCGGTCACCGAGATGGTGAGCTCGGTGGCGTCGGTCGGGACCTTGATCCCGGGGACGACGGCGTAGCCGCCGCTGGTGATGAGCGTCCCGGTATCGGAGATGCCGAAGGAACCGTCGCGGGAGTAGGCGACCTGACCGTTCGGCATCTGTATCTGGAAGAAGCCCTCGCCCTCGATCGCCAGGTCGAGCGGGCGCGTCGTTTCCTCGACGGCGCCCTGCGAGTGCAGGCGCTGCACGGAGGCGAGCCGCGTCCCGCGTCCCACCTGCACCGCCGGCATCGTGTTCGTGTCGGGGTTTCCCACCACTGACGCGCCCTGCACCGTCTGGTAGAGGAGGTCCTCGAAATGCGCGCGTGAACCCTTGAAGCCGGTCGTGTTCACGTTGGCAAGATTGTTCGCGATGACTTCGGTGCGAAGCTGCTGTGCCATCATGCCGGTGGCGGACGTGCGGAGGGCGGGATTCATGTCAGGGAATTCGAGAATTCGAGAATTCGAGAAGACGGGGAAACGAGAAGACGCGGAGCTAGCCGGATACCTTGCCGAGCTCGTTCACGATCGTGCTGCGGATGCCGTCGAGGGCCGAGAGGACCTTCTGGGCATCGGCGAAGTTGCGCTGGATGGAGATCAGGTCGACGAGCGAGGAGAGCGTGCTCACGTTGCTCCCTTCGAGCTCCCCCTGTCGGATGTCGCGATCGGCGTATGCCACCGAGGTGCGCCCCGCGTCCGGGACGAAGCGCGTCCCTCCCTCGTGCTTGAGCACCGCGTCGGTGGCGGGCGTCTCGAGGCGCAGGCGATCGATCTTGACATGGTCGACGATCACCCAGCCGGAGCGATCGACCTCAACGGCGGAGCCAGCGACCTTGATCGGTCCCTTCTCCCCCAACAGTTGATTGCCGGTGGTGTCGGTGAGGAAGCCCTTCGGGTCCACGCTCCAGGCACCACCGCGGCTCCAACGCTCGCCGTTCGCCGTGTTGACGACGAAATAGCTGTTGCCGCGCGTGGCGACATCGAGCGGATTGCCGGTGGTCTCGTACGACCCTTCGGTGAAGTCGGTCGCCGCATCGGGGACCGGAACGCCATCTCCGACCAGGCGCGCGAAGACGCGCTCTCCCTTGAAGCCGTGCGTGTTGACGTTCGCCAGGTTGTTCGAGGCGACTTCCTGACGCCGTTCCCAATATCGGAGGGCGTGGGCGGCGCTGGCGATTCCGTCTGTCTTCATGCAAGGCGCTCGGGGCGAGAGTCACCTGCATGCAAAAGCAACCGTTGTGCCCGCGTCGCTGCCAGCGGCAACGACGCAGTAAGTCATTGTCACACAGTAACTTGACTTCGCATGGCCTTGGAGTCACCCTTGCCCAGCAATCGCTGAAACAGGGAAGGACGTGCCGAGGTGGGCGCTTTCTGCCGGGCGGCCGGTGACGCCAGCCCGGTCAGGAGTGCCAGCGCGTCGCGCGAGAGTCCCGTGCGGCGTGCAATATCGACCGGTGCGATTCCCGATGCCGCGAGTGCGCGGGCCGTCACGGCGCGGGGATGGCGCGACGCGTCGCGACGAGCCTCACCGCGAGCGGGCCAGGCGATCAACACGAGAAGCGCCAGGACGGCGGCCGCGAGGATGCCGCTGGCCGCGAGCGTCAGCGAGTCACTCGTGATCAGTTCGACGAGGTGGAGGAGTGCAGGCATCGTTAGACCGGGGTCCGGAAGTAGGAGAGTTCGCCGCGCAGGCGTGTGAGGGCCTTCGCGCGGATCTGCGAGACCCGCGATTCGGTGAGGTCGAGCACGTCGGCGATCTCGTGGAGCTTGAGCTCCTCGAAGTAGTAGAGCGTGAGGACGATGCGCTCCTGCTCCTTGAGCCGGTTCAGCGCCTGCTTGAGGATCTCCTTCTCCTGCTCGCGGTTGATCTCATCCTCGATCGACTCCTCGTTCTGGTCGCTGAGCGCTTCAGGCGGAAGGTACGGCTGCCCCTCATGCTCGGTCGCGGACTGGTCGAGCGAGATCTGCACGGCGTTTTCGGTGTCGGCCTGCCAGCGCCAGAGCGTCTCGAGGTCGAGGCCGAGTTGTTCGGCCACTTCCTTGTCGCTGGCGGGACGCCCGAAGATGCGGGTCAGCGTCTCGCGGGCCTGTGCGATCTCGCGCGTCTTGCGACGAATGGAGCGCGGGACGTGATCCTGACGACGTAGTTCGTCGAGGATGGCGCCGCGGATGCGTGGCACCGCGAAGGTGGAGAATGCGAGTCCACGCGACGGCTCGAAGGCTTCGAGGGCGTTCATGAGCCCGATCGTCCCGCACGAGACGAGTTCGTCGACGTCGGCCGGGGCGGCCAACGCCTTCGACAGCTGGCGTGCGACGTGATGGACGAGGTTGAGATTCTCCGTGAGGAGCTTCTCTCGCGCCATCGGGTCGCCACTGGCGAAGGCGTCCCAGAGGTTCTCGGTAGCCATCAGATCAACCCTTCCGCAGGAGACGATGCATCGACGCTGGGACAGCGGCCGACTCGTGGAGAATGCGTTCACCAATTGCACGGACGGCGAGCGCCGCCGTGGAGCCCAACGATGCCTCGGCCGTCCCGAGACCGGCCGCCAGCGCACTGGCGAAGTCGGGATCGTCTGGCACTGCACCCGCGTACGGCGTGGTCCGCGATAGAAAACGAACAGAGGCCCCATTCAGATACTCATGCAGTCGATCGGCGCTTTCCTGGTCGACGCGGTTGGCAATGATGTCGACGCGCACCTCCGGCAGGCGTTCGTGCAGGAGCTTGACGACGGCGTAGGTCGCCACGAGGGAGATACGATCGCCCGCCGTCACGGCGAACAGTCGCGTCGCCCCGTCGGCGCAGGCGGTCACGATTGATTCGGCGCTCGAGCCGGCATCAACGATCACCAGGTCGAAGTCCGCGTGCAACGAGGCGACGCGCCGCATCAGCAGCCGTCGTTCCGTCGGACGCAGCTCCGCCTCCTCGGCGGTGGCCGGAAAGAGCCAGAGGCGCTCGGCGACCGGGACGAGGAGTTGGCTCGGCTCGCGCTCGCCGCGCAGCTGCCCGAGCGAGCCACGCGGCTCCACTCCAAGCAGGTGATGCAGCCCGCCGATGCGTTGCCCCGCATCGATGAGGAGGACGCGATGTCCCTGTTCGGCCATCGTGGCGGCGAGCAGCGCCGCGATCGTCGACGTCCCGACGCCGCCCTTTCCGCTCCCCACGGCGACGACCGGCACGCGGGCCGGCGCCTCCCGTGGCGCGGCGCCTGGCGGCGCGCGGTGCAGGGGGTCGATGGGTATGGTCATGCGGCGCGCGTCGCCGCGGTGCCTGTCGTTAGGCCGAGGGCCCCGAGGATCCGGGCGCGTGAGGGATGCAGGTCGTCCGGCACGGCGTGCCCGTCGGAGATCCAGCGAATCGGGAGGTCGACGCGCGCCGCCACGTCGGCAATCGCCCGTTCATCGTGCAGCTCGTCGACCTTGGAGATCAGCGCGTGCGTGAGGCGACACGGGGCCAGCGCCTGGACGAGCGACGGCACCCCGTCGGGACGCATCGTTGCCGGCAGGACGAGGTGTACCTCGTCGGGCGAGAGGGCGCGCAGCAATTGCTGCCACTGTGTGTTGGCATCTGTCGAGCGCGGCGAACGCCCGGGCGTGTCGATGATGACCACGTCACGGTCCTCGAGTCGCTTCATCACGGCGGGGACTTCGCGGGCGTCGTACACCACCTCGAGCGGCAGGTTCGTCACTTCGGCGTATTGTTGCATCTGCTCGAGCGCACCCACGCGGTAGGTGTCGAGCGTGATCAGCCCCACCTTGCGATTACCGAAGACGGCGCGATGCAGGGCGAGCTTCGCCGCAACCGTCGTCTTGCCGGCGCCGGTGGGCCCTACGAGCGCCAGGAGGAGGGGACCGCTGCGCCCGCGTCCCCCCTGCGTTCGCGGGAGCGACGGCGTGGTCGGCTCGAGGCGAGTGCGCAGCGACTGCAGGTCCTGCTGCCGCGCCGCGATCACCTCGACGCGGGTGACACCGCCCTCTTTCGAGACGGCGCTCCGGATGACGAGCACGTCGTCGCCTAACGCGCGCCGGGCGTCGTCGAAGACGCGGCGGAGATCGGTGCCGTGGAAGGTTTCAAGCAGCATGGGTCATCTCCCAGGTGGCGACGGAGTTCAGCTTCACGGAGGTCGGAAGTTCAGCGAGCGAGATTACGGGTAGCATGGACAGCACGGGTTCGACCAGCCGCCGCACGCCGATGCGGAGCGACGGCGGCGTGATGAGCGGGGGCAGACGTCCCTCGCTGGCGTGCGTAGTCGCGAGGAAGTTCAGCTCGCGCAGCAGGTCGGCGAGCAGGTCGGGGGTGAGCGGCGCCAGCCCGGCGGGCGCGTTGCGCGGGGAGAACAGCCCCATGAGCGACGCCTCGAGACGTGGGCCGATCGTGATGCCGCGCACCGCTCCCGCGGGATCGGAGTAGGCACGGGCAATAACATTGGAGAGCGAGCGCCGCACATGCTCGGTGAGCACCTCGGCATCCTTCGTCTGCTCAACGCCGTCGCCGAGCGCCTCGAGGATCGTGACCATGTCGCGAATCGGGATGCGCTCGCGCAGCAGGCGCTGCAGCACGCGGTGCAGCAGGCCGAGCGAGACTTTCCCCGGAACGAGGTCGTCGACGAGGGCAGGGTGGGTGCGCTTGAGCGTCTCGACCATCTCCTGCACGTCCTGGCGCCCGAGCAGCTCCGCGGCGTTGACCTTGAGCGACTCCATGAGGTGCGTGGCGATCACGACCGCCGGCTCGACGACCACGTAGCCTAACGATTCAGCCTCGACGCGGCGCGAGGACGCGATCCAGCGGGCGGTCAGGCCGAAGGCCGGGTCGATCGTCTCGATCCCCTCGATCCCGTGGATGACCGACCCGGTGTCGAGCGCGAGGTGGAAGCGCGGCATGACCTCGGCGCGGGCGATCTCCGAGCCGCGCAGCTTGATCACGTACTCGTTGGCCGGCAGGTGCAAGTCGTCGCGCACCCGGATGGGCGGGATGAGGATCCCGACCTCGAGCGCTGCCTGCTTGCGCAGGAGCTGGATGCGCTCGAGCAGGTCGCCCCCCTGCCGCTCGTCGACGAGGGGAATCAGCGCGTAGCCGACTTCCAGCTCGATGGGGTCAATCTGCAGCAGGTCGCGCATCGGATCGGCCGGCTTCTCGGGCACCCGTTCCGCCTCATCGGCGGCGGCGCGCGCCACGCTGTTGCGACGTACCTCGGCTTTCGAAGCGGAGTGCGCCAGGAAGAAGAGCGTGCCGCCGATCGCGAGGAACGGGAATTTTGGCAGCCCGGGAATGAGACCGAAGGTGATGAGCACCCCGGCGGCGACGTACATCGCCTTGGGATAGGCCGCCAGCTGCTGGCTGACCTGTGCGCCCATCTTCACCTGCCCGGAGGCCCGCGTCACCATAATGCCGGCAGCGGTCGAGACGATCAGCGCCGGCACCTGCGCCACCAGCCCCTCACCGACGGTGAGGATCGTGTACTGCGAGGCGGCCTGCGCGAGCGGAAGGCCGCGCTGGATCACGGCGATGAAGATGCCGCCGAGGATGTTGATGCCGGTGATCAGGAGCGCCGCGATCGCGTCCCCCTTCACGAACTTCGAGGCGCCATCCATTGCCCCGTAGAAGTCGGCCTGCCGCGCGATTTCGTCCCGGCGACGGCGCGCGTCGTTCTCGTCGATCAAGCCCGCCGAGAGGTCAGCATCGATCGCCATCTGCTTGCCCGGCATGGCGTCGAGGGTGAAGCGCGCGGCCACTTCGGCCACGCGACCGGCACCCTTCGTGATCACGATGAAGTTGATGCCGATCAGGATCAGGAACAGGACGACGCCGACGGCGTAGTTGCCGCCGATCACGAACTGCCCGAAGGCCTGGATGACCTGCCCGGCATGGCCTTCCGAGAGGATGAGGCGCGTGCTGGCGAAGTTGAGCCCCAGCCTGAACAACGTGAGGAGCAGGAGCAGCGCCGGGAACGACGAGAACTCCAGCGGCTCCACCGTCTGCATCGTGGTGAGGAGCACGACGAGCGATAGGGCAATGCTCGTCGCGAGCAGGAGGTCGAGCACGAACGAGGGCAGCGGAACGATCATCAAGCCGAGCACGAAGACCACCGCGATGGCGAGTCCCATCTCGGCGTTGCGCTTGGCAAATCCCTCGGCCTGAGGCAGCGGACGGACAGCCGTGCTCATACCGTCACGTTCTGAAGCGCCTTGCCGCGCGCGATGCGGCGGCGAATGACGAAGGCGAGGATCTCGGCGACGGCGATGTACATCTCACTGGGGATCATTTGTCCGACGCGGGCGCTGGCCAGCAGCGCGCGCGCAAGCGGCTTGTTCTCGATGCACGGGATACCGTGCTCGCGGGCCACCGCCTTGATGCGTTCCGCCACCTTGCGTTGGCCGATCGCGACGACGAACGGGGCAGGGGCCTTGAACGGGTCATAGATCAGCGCGATGGCGATGTGCGTCGGATTGGTGATCACGACGTCGGCCTTCGGTACCGACTGCATCATCTGCCGACGCGCGAGCGTACGACCGAACGAGCGCACCCGCTGCTTCATGAGCGGGTCACCCTCGGAGAGCTTCGTCTCTTGCTTGATCTCGTCTCGGCTCATCTTGAGCCCTTGCTCGAACTGCCAGATCTGAAAGGCGTAGTCGAGTCCCGCGAGGCCGAGGTAGCACAGCCCCGCGGTGGTCAGGAGCTTCACCGAGTACTTCACCGTGACCACGAGGAAGCTGAAGTTCGGTTGCTGGCCGAGTGCGAGAATGTCGGACCACGCCGCGCTCAGCGCACTCTTCACGGCGAAGCTGATGAGGGCCAGCTTGAGCAGCGACTTGAAGAGATCGGCGAGCGACTGGATGCCGAGGACGCGCTTGATGTTGGTGGCCGGTGACAGCTTGCTGAAGTCCGGCGTGATCGGCTTGAACGAGAAGACGCCGCGGGCCTGGGGGGCGGCGACGGCGAGACCTACCAGCATCAACGCGCCGCCCCACGTGCCGACGATGATCATTGCACGACCGAAGATGTGACGCACGAGTCCCACGGCCGAATCCGCGCCTAACGGGGCCGATCCGACCGCGGCGATTCCTTCGGCGAACATGTCCTGTACCGCAGCGCCGAGCGATCCACCCATGAGGTTGATCAGCATCGCCGCCCCGAGCAGGACGAACGACGTGGTGAGCTCCTGTGACTTCGGGATCTTGCCGTCGGTCTTGGAATCCTCGCGCCGCTTCTGTGTCGGCGCTTCCGTTTTTTCCTGGTCGGAGAGCGCCATCTCAGCGTACTCCCGCGCCGCCGAGGGCGGACATGGCCTGGGTCAGCATGGCGTCGTACGACGCCTCCCACCCGAGGAACCAGGTCGCGATGAACGGAAGCGTCGCCACCAGCGTTCCCAGGCCAACGAGGATCTGGATGGGGAAGGCGAGCTGGAGGATCTGCAGCTGCGGCGCAGCGCGACTGAGCACCGCGAGGGCGACGTTGGCGATCATGACGACCGCCACTACGGGGGCTGCGAACTGGAGCCCCAGGGCGAAGAGTGTCGACCCTAACGAGACGAAGCTGCGAAGCCCGGCCGCGATATCGAGCGGTGACCCCACGGGGAGGCGCTGCAGGCTCGTCGCCAACGCGTCGAGCATGACCAGGTGCCCGTCCAGAGCGAGGACGAGAGAAATGGCGAACAGATGCACCAGCTGTCCGATCGCCGTCGTCTGCTGCTGCGAGAGCGGATCCATGATCGCCGAGCCGGAGAGGCCGATCTGGATCGAGAGCAGCTCACCGCACGACTCCGCCGCGCCCATGATGATGGCCGCGCCGAGTCCCAGCGCGAAGCCGATCAGCGTTTCGCCGACGATGTTGGTCGGCGTGAGGTCGGGGAGGCGGTGGATGTGACTCTGCGCGACGGGGACCATCAGGATCGACAACATGATCACCAGCGCACTCTTCACCTTCATCGGCACCGGTCGCGCCGAGAAGACGGGGGCCACGAGCACGAGCCCGCTGACCCGCGCCCCCACGAGCGCGAGCGTCGCGGGCGCTCCCGGCGCGAAGAGGTCGAAGGCCGGGAGGGCCATCAGCCGACCAACGCGGGGAGGGAGCGGAAGAGGCGCTGCGTGTATTCGACCAGCAGCTGCAACATCCACGGAAGCCCGACGAGGAACGTCGCCGCGACGCCCAGCAGCTTCGGCACGAACGACAGTGTCTGCTCCTGGATCTGCGTCACGGTCTGCAGGACGCTGACCAGCAACCCGATCACCAGCGCGACCACGAGGACGGGTCCCGCGATGAGCATCGCGATCAGCATGGCGTTGCGAGCGAGGTCGGTGACGAGAGTATAGGACATGGAAGGGAGAAGACGAGAAGACGAGAAGACGAGAAGACGAGAAGACGGGAAGAGGCGGACG
>JBDTUA010000050.1:0-20622 GCA_040007995.1 Gemmatimonadota bacterium
CCGCTGACAGCCGACAGGTTCGACGTGCCTCCGCCGCCTCCAAAACGGCGCGCCCCGCCGCCGATCATCGCCTCGAGCGCCTGCACCCGGGCGTCATTCCCTGCCGTCCGGGCCGCGCGCTGCAGCGCACGCGCCCGCTCGATCCCGTCTGCCGCCTTGTCGACCCCCTCCAGCAAGCGCACCGCCAGCGTGTGTTGAGCCTGGATTTCCGCCAGTGGCGTGCGGACGCGAGGGTCCATCCGGACGACCAGTGGCTGCGAATATGTAGCGCCGTCGGCCGTGAGGCGCACCGTATATCGTCCGGGCGCGACGAATGGGCCAAGCGGCTCCGGAACGGTCTGACCGGGGATCGCCGAGATCGGGTACGAGAATGAGAGCGCCTTCGGCCGGGGATGGCGCAGGTCCCAAACGAAGCGGTGCAAGCCGGCGTCCGGACTGAGCACGGGCGACGGCCGGATCCACCAGTCGGGCCAGTGTCCCTCGCGGCGCGGATCGGGGTCGGGATTCACCCCCCTGTTGTAACGGCGCACGACCGTGCCCGAAGCGTCCAGAATTTCGAGACTGAGCGACGCCGCCGGGCGCGCGAGCGCGTAGTAGAGGATCGCCCCATCCGGCGGATTTTCCGCTCGGGGCTCATCCACCGGTAGTGGCGTGTCGGTGTACATCGAGTAGCGGACGCGCGTCGCCAGCGACGGCTTGAAGAGGTGCACGGGTGCCGACGCGGAGGCGTTGCCGATCTCGCGCAACGGCGACATGTCGTCGAGGATCCAGAAGCCCCGCCCGTGAGTCCCGACGACGAGATCGTTGTCCTTGATGACGAGATCTCGAATCGACGTGGCGGGCATGTTCACCTGCAGCGACTCCCAGTGGTCGCCGTCGTCGAACGAGACCCACACCTTGGTCTCGCTCCCGGCGTAGAGCAGCCCCTTCTGTTTCGGATCCTCGCGCACGACGTTGATCGTGGCGCCGCCGTCGATGCCGCTCACGATCTCTTGCCAGCTGCGTCCGCCGTCGTGCGTCCGGAAGATGTGCGGACGGAGATCGTCGAGGCGGAGTGTGTTGACCGCGGCGTAGGCGGTGAGGGTGTCGAAGTGCCCCGCGTCCATCAGGGAGATCTTGGCCCACGGGACGAGGCCACGCGGCGTGACGTCGCGCCAGGAACGTCCCCCGTTCATCGTCACGTGAATCAAGCCGTCGTCCGAGCCGGCCCAGATGACGTTTTCGCGGCGGTAGCTCGGCGCGATGGTGTACACCACACCGGGATGTCGCGCGACGGCACTTCGCTCACCGGCGTATTTTCCCACGCTGGGCGGGACGATCGAATCGCGGCGCGTGAGGTCAGGCGAGATTTCGGTCCAGCTGTTTCCCCCGTCGATCGTCTGCCACACGGTGTTCGCGCCAAAATACAGCTTGCGAGGATTCACCGGAGAGAACAGAAGTGGCGCCGTCCGTACCATGCGGTAGTTGGGGCCGCGGAACGGTTTCGGCGCCACGTTCTGCGTCTGCCCCGTCCGGTAGTCGAACTTCGTCACCTTGCCGCCGTACATGATATTGGGGTCGAGCGGATCGGGGGCGACGTAGCCATACTCCTCGGTTCCGACCGGACGCCACTCACGGAACGTCAGTTGCCCGTCGTTCCCGCGGCTCTCTACGCAGGCGGAGCCCGACTCCTGCTGTCCGCCGCAGACGCGGTATGGCCACGAATAGTCGGTTGTCACGTGGTAGAACTGCGCGGTGGACTGATTGTACCAGGAACTCCACGTCTCGCCGCCGTTGACCGTGATGATCGCCCCCTGGTCCGCCGCGATCAGGATGATGTCGGTGTTGTCGGGATTGATCCAGAGGCGATGGTAGTCGTCGCCGCCAGGTGCACCGCGGATCATTGACCAGGTGACCCCGGCGTCGACCGACTTCCACGTGACAATGCTCGCGCTGTAGACGATGTCCGCATTCTTGGGGTCGACCTTCACCTCAGCGAAGTCGGAGCCCCGGTTGTGCACCCGCTCGTCGGTCGATGTCTTCGCCCACGTCGCGCCCCCGTCCTCCGAGCGGTAGATCCCGCTGCGCTCCTCGGCGTCGATCGTGATGTACAGGCGCTGGGGGCGGCTGGGCGACACCGCAATCCCGATGCGCCCCAGGCCGTCCGCAGGGGTCGGAAGGCCGTTCATGATCGGCGTCCAGCTCTCGCCGCCGTCCGTTGACTTGAAGAGCCCCGTCCCTGGACCCTGCCAGACACCGTTCTCCCAGGGTCCCTGGCGCGCTTCCCACAGCGCGGCATACAACGTGTTGGGATCGTCGGGCGCCATCACGACATCGATCGCCCCGGTGTTCTCGTCCTTGCCCAGCACCTTGGTGAAGCTGCGACCGCCGTCGAGCGACCGGTATAGGCCGCGTTCTGCGTTCGGCCCATACGGATGTCCCAGCACCGCCACGAAGAGGCGGTCGGGATTGCGCGGATCGATCACGATCTGCGGGATCTGCTGCCCGTCGCGCAAGCCAAGGTGGGTCCAGCTCTTCCCGGCATCGATCGACTTGTACATCCCGTCGCCGGTGGACAGGTCAGGTCGTTGCAGCCCTTCGCCACTCCCGATGTAGATGATGCTCGGATTGCTCGGCGCCACCGCCAGCGCTCCGATCGACCCGCTCGACTGCCCGTCGAAGATCGGCGTCCAGGTGCGGCCATAATCAGTCGTCTTCCACGCGCCGCCGTTCACGGCCGCGATATAGAAGAGGTTCGGCTGCTGCGGTACTCCAGTCGCCGCCTTCGTCCGCCCTCCTCGGAACGGGCCGATGTTGCGCCACGTCAGCTCGGCGAAACGAGCGCCAGGAGCCTGGGCCGATGCGACGGGCACGGCGATGGACAGGCTGACAGCGATGGCACCTGCCAGCGCGCGTACGACGATAGGACGGACCATGGAGCGCCGCTCCGGGCGTGAGTGGTACGTGCACGCGCTCGACAGCGGCGCACACATCATGGAATACGTACGCGCCTCCAAGAGCGCTAGGCGCACGCGCCGCACGAGATCGTGCACAAGGCTCGCAAGCTGAGACGCTCAGCGACCCCGTCCACGCCCGGGTTCGTTCTTGAGCCGCCTCAACGCCTGCCGGGCCCCTTCGGCCTCGCGCGTTCCAGGAAACCGCTCCACCAGCCGGCGTAGCTCGACCATCGCCCTCCCGTCGTCGCCTAACGCACCCAGGTAGAGATCGGCCAGTCGCTGCGTCGCATACAGCTCGGCGTCGCGCGCCGCCGGTGCTGCCCGTCGCAGCTCCGCGAGAAGGTCGGCGGCGCGCGCCGGGTTTCCCGCGCGGACGTGCAGCTCGGCCGCCTGACGCAACGCGCGACGGTTACCGGGTTCCGCGACAAGCGTCGCCTCGTACGCCGTGATCGCCCCGGCAACATCGCCCGACGCTTCCTTCGCATCGTGGGCGGAAAAGGTCGGCTCGTACGGTACACTGGCGCCCGTGGGAAAAATGAAGGCAGCGATGCCGTGGGCCATTCCCCGGGCGACCCCGAGGGAGAGCGTCCGTACGACGAAAGCCGCCAGGCCTCCGACCATGATTGCGAGCCCCGCCAGCCGAAAACCGGTCAGTCCTCGTAGTACGCCGAGCCCGACGCCGACCGCGACGAACACCACCCCGATGATCGTGGCGGCGATGGTCGCGTTCCGCCGGGCCAGGCCGTCGTCAGACTCAGCGCCGAGACGTCGCATCGCCCCTCACTCCGCGCATGCGAAGACAGATCCTCCGGGCAATCCCGTCGTCTGGACGAACCAACACGCCATTCATTGTCGTCGCGCGCTTGGCACGCCCGGCAGATCGATCGTCTTCGCGACGCCCCGATTCACGATCACCAGCGACGTCATGTGGGCGGTCACATTGAGGACCGTCTTGAAGACGTCGGGAATCGCGTCAACGGCGATGAGCAGACCGATCGCCTCGGGAGGGAGACCGAGCGTGACGAAGATCGGCGCGATGACCAGCAATCCTCCGCTGGGAATCCCCGGAACTGCGAAGTTCATCACGACGGCCGCCAGCGAGAGCGTGGCGATCGACGTGAGGCCGAAGGGGACATCGTACAACCGTGAGACGAAGAGCCCGTACGTGACCCACGTGATGGCGCCAGAGAGTCGGAAGATCGCCACGCCGAACGGCAGGACGAACGCCGCAACGTCGCGCCGCACGTGCAGCGAGCGCTCGGCCGAGTCCAGCATTGCGGGGAGCGACGCCAGCGAGGAGCGTGTCGAGATCGCGACCGTCTGCGCGGGAAGCAGCGCACGCGCAAATGTCCACGGCGACATACGCCCGCCGATGGCCGCGATCGGGTACAGGACGACGATCCCGGCGATGAGGAGCGCGACCTGCGATGCGAGGTAGAAGCCGATCATGCCTGCCGCGGCCCCGCCGAGCTTCGCCCCGAGCGTGACAGCCAGCGCCGCGATGCCGAGCGGCGTGAACCAGAGCACACCCCTAACGACTCCGAGCATCGCGTCGCCGGTCCCGCGGAAGACGCCGACCACGGCACCGCGCGTATCGGCCGGCAGCGTGGACACCGCCAAGGCGAACGTCACCGTGAAGATGATGAGCGGCAGCATGGCGCCGTCCGCCGCCGCCGCGACCGGGTTGACCGGAATGAGCGACGTGAGCCAGGACGAAAACGGTGGAACGGCCGCCGCGGAGGCCCCGCTCTCGGCCGCCTGCATGCGCAGCGTTGAAGCGGCAGCGGCATCGACGCGGAAGAGCGAGTAAATGGGAGGTGAGGCCAGCGCAGAGCCCAGCGCCATCAGGGCGAGCAACCCGACGAAGGTCACCATGGCGCGCCCCCCCATGCGCCCGACGGTCCGCAGGTCACCGAGGGAATCGATCCCCGTCACGAGGAGGGCGACGACCAGCGGGATCACCGTCATCCGGATCGCGTTCACCCACAGCGTGCCGATCGGCTCGCTCACGGTAAGCAGCGCACCGACGACGCCAGGCGCGTACTCCGACGCTAGCGATCCGATGGCGAAGCCACCGACGAGGGCGAGGATCGCCGCGGACCCGCCGCTCATTCGCATGGGCCCAATGCTACAGCCCGGCTCCGAGGTCATCAACCACCCGCGAGGAAGGCATTTCCCCGGCGGCCCTCGTTAGGCCAGCCACCGGAGCGCCACGCTCCCTAGAACAGCCCCCACTTGAAGCCCACACGCCAGCTCAGCAGCGGCGTGTTCCCCTCGTGAATCCGCAACTGCACGTTCCCATTGGGGAGGTCGATGATGTCGCCTTTCTTGAGGTACCGCGTGTTGCCGTTGCCATGGTATCGCACCCCGATGTCGATCGCCCCCTGCCGTGCCACCCCGACCGGAATCAGGAAGCCTCCCCCACCCGTCCAGGCAAAGGTGGCGTCGTCGTAGTTGTTCGTTGACGCGAAGGCCTCCTCGTCGAACTGACCCTTTACGCTCGATTCCGTCCAGAAAACCGCGAATCCCGCCGTCCCGTTGACGTACGGACGAATCGGACCCGAGGGCGCCGTCAATTGCGGTCCAACACCCATCCAGAAGATGTTGTTGGAGGTGGTGAGGTCGACATTGATGCGTCCACCGATCGTTGAGCTCAGCGACACTCGCTGCGTCTCGCGACCGTAGGTCAGGAAGCCCAACTCCGTGCCCAGGCCGAGGATCCCGCGACGATCGATCTTGAAGTGCGCATTGACGTCGCCGCCGAAGCCCTGCTTCACGTTCTGGCGGAAGTCCCCTTGCGGCACGGCGTAAGTGAACGCCGCCCCGACCAGCACCGGCGAGCGTCGCGGCCCCACCGGCGCACGATCGCCGTCCCGTCCAACCGAAAAAACCTGCGCCGTCGCCGTCGCCGGAACCAGCACGACCGTCAGCGCCAACACTGCTCTGTTTACGTATCTCATCCAAAACCTTGCCCACTCGCCCAGGTTGATACCGTGCACGCATTGCGCGTCGCTCTTCGTACGCCGTCTCATCCCTGAGGTTTCACCCCGGCGCGTTTGCTCCACTAGCTTTCCTCACACATGGAACACAACGACCCGGACGACTTCGATCTCGGTGACGGAACCGCCGACACCGAAAGTACCGTGCGCTGCCCGTACTGCGGCGAGGAGAACGAGATCTTCATCGACCCCGGCAGCGGCGTGTCACAGCAGTATGTCGAGGACTGCCAGGTGTGCTGCCAACCGTGGAGCGTCGTCGTCGCGTTCGACTCCGAGGGACATGCCACGGTCGACATCGCGCCGCTCGATGAATGACCACGCCGACAAACGCATGAACGCGATCATTCCCTTCTCCTCCCGCCCTGCCCTGGCATGACTGCTTCCTGGCCGATCACCCTCGACGACGTCCACGCTGCTCGCGCGCGCATTGCCCCATACATGGCGCCGTCGCCTTTGTACAACTACCCGCTGCTCGACGCCGCGGTGGGTCACGGCGTTCACGTGCTGGTGAAGCATGAGAACTTCAACCCGACCAACTCATTCAAGGTGCGGAACGGGCTCTCGTTCATGACCGCACTCCCGGCGGCGCAGCGCGCACGTGGCGTGGTCGCGGCCACTCGCGGCAACCACGGGTTGGGAATCGCCTACGCCAGCCTGGCCTTCGGCGTACAGGCGACGATCTGCGTCCCGCTCGGGAATAATCCGGAGAAGAACGAAGGCATGCGGGCGTTAGGTGCGACGGTGATCGAGGAAGGGAACGACTACGACGAATCCGTGGCGGTGGCGCTGCGCCTCGTCGCGGTCAACGGCGCGGCGCTGGCGCACAGCACCAACGACCGCACCATTCTCGCCGGCGCGGCCACGCTCTCGCTCGAGATGCTCGAGCAGGCGGGGACGCTCGACGCCGTCGTCGCTGTCGTCGGCGGTGGCTCTCAGGCCGTCGGGGCGTTGACCGTCGCGCGCGCCCTCGCCCCCGCGGCGCGCGTCTACGCGGTGCAGGCCGCCGGCGCGTCGGCGGCGCACGACTCGTGGCACGCCGGCGAGCGCCGCACCACGGCGCGCGCCGATACGTTCGCCGACGGTCTCGCCACGCGCAGCACGTACGACCTCACGTATCCGGCGCTCCGCGATGGCCTCGCCGGATTCGTCACCGTCACCGACGCCGAGATCGCCGAGGCATTGCGGCTCCTCCTGCGCACCACCCACTCGCTCGTGGAGGGTGCGGGGGCGGGGGGGCTCGCCGGGCTCATGAAGCTCGCGCCAGAGCTCGCAGGACAGCGTGTCGGGATCATCATCAGCGGTGGAAACATCGATGCGGCGACGCTGCAGCGCGTCGTGCAGCACGAGATCTGACCACTCGAGCCGACGACAAACAGAGCCCGCGCTCCGTCGGACGTCGGAATCGCGTTACTCGCTCGCGCGAAGCGTCCCGGCGAGGAACGGAGCGCTGGTCGGCTGCGGTGACCCACCGGCCGGCTCCTCGGTGACCGCACCGATCGCCAGCTGCAGCCCAGCCGGAACGGAGAAGCGCACCACGTCACGCCCCTCGCCCGCGGACGCAAAGATCCCGAGACTCACCGGTGCCTTCCCCTCCGCAATTCCCCACAGCTGATACGTACGCCCCGCGGGCGCGGGCGGCAGGCGGAATGCCGCCAGCAGCACCTGCCCACGCTCGCGATTCCAGTACAGGCGGGCCGACGGCGGCGCGCCTGTCGACGACAACACCACGGTGGACAAGTCCGACGCGGTGAGCGTTGCCACCAGCGAGTCGAGCATCGCCACCTGCGACTGCAAGCCGCGCCGCTCACCCTCGACCACCTGGCGCGCGTCGCGCTCGCTCACGAGTCCGCGCCACGTCGCCGCGACTCCGACGAGCGACGCGGCCGCCAGCAGCCATGGTACCGCAACTGAGAATGACGAACGACCGCCCGGCGGGGTCTGGCGGGTCGGTGCGGGATTCGGTACCGCCGCGGGCGTGTTGCCACTCACCGGGAGCGACGGGCGCTCGGGGCGCGACTGCGCCGCCGCGCCGACGATGCGCCCCCGAAGGCTCGCCGGGACCGTTCGCGGCGTGGCGGCGTGGGCCAGCAGTGCGCCGACCTCGGACAGTTCGACGAGCTCTCGCGCCAGGGACGGCGATGCCGACACTGCCCGCTCGACGCCCGCACGCCCGGCGTCGTCGAGCGCGCCAACGGCGTACGCCGCCATCTGCTCACGCAGTGACTCGTCGCCGGACGCTCCGCTCGCTGCATCGTCGGCCCGCATGATATCGTCGCTCACGTGGACGACTCCATCAGAGGCCGCAGCGCGACGCGGAGCTTTTCCATCCCCGCCCGCATCCGCGTCTTGACGGTGCCTAACGGCTCCGAGAGGTGCGCGGCGATCTCGCTTTGCGACAAGCCGCCGAAGTAGGCGAGTTCGAGCACGCGTCGCTGCGCCGACGGAAGCACGTCCAGCGCCTCGCGCACGAGCTGTTGGGCCTCGGACAGTTCGACCCCACGGTCCGGCGATGGAACACCGCTCGACAACGCCGGCGATGTCCCTTCCTCGCTCAGCGTCGCCGCCTCGTCGAGCACACGGGCACGGCGCTTCTGCGCTCGCAGCAGATCAAGCGCACGCGTCCGGACGATGGTCGCCAGCCAGGCCGTGACACTCCCGCGCGTCTGGTCGAACGTGGCGGCCGATCGCCACACCTGCGCGAACGCATCGGCGACCACTTCCTCGGCGTCGGCGGGATCGTGCGCCATGGCACTCGCCAACCCGAAGGCCATCGCGCCGTGTCGATCGAACAGGTACCCCAACGCGCGCTCATCGCCCGCCACGAGGCGCGCGATGCAGGCAACGTCAGACAACGGACCTTCAGGCGGCATCGAGGAACGGTCGGACGAGCGCTCGGGAAGGATGAGATGCGAGCGTTCAAACTGCCCTGCGCTGCCATGGGGCGCAACTCGCCCCTCCCATTCTCTCTCACGCCGCCGCGAATTCTCCCGGTCCCCGGGATGGGAACTGGAGGCGAAGGCTCGCGGCAGTACGGTGACGTACGAAAGGTGTATCACGTAAGAGATACGCCGCCATTGCCCCGTTGGATTGCCGCCGCGCTCGTTTCACCGGTGCGCACGGCGTTCAGGCCAGCGCCGCGGTCTCATCCAGCAGCAAGCGCACGCGCTCGCGCAGTTCGTGGAGCGTGAACGGCTTATGAAGGAAATGCGAGATCCCCTCGCCCGCGCTGAGGTGCGACTCACGTTCTTGCGTGTAGCCCGACATGAAGAGGATGCGCAGCGACGGACGTTCACGTCGGAGCGTGGCCGCAAGCTCGCGCCCGCCCATCTCCGGCATCACGATGTCGGTGAGCAGGAGATCGAGTTCCTCGCCGAGCGTCGCCGCCGCCGCCAGCGCCTCCACCCCGTTCGACGCTTCCAGCACGCGATAGCCGGCGCGTTCGAGCGTTCGGCGCGCCATCGCGCGCACGAGTTCCTCATCCTCGGCCACGAGAATCGTTTCCGAGCCACGGCGTAGCTCGCGCGCACTGAGCGGCGGCGGCGTGACCCGCTCCGCCGGCGCGGATTGGGGGAGGTAGATCGTGATCGTGGTGCCGGTCCCCAATGCGCTCTCGATCCAGATGTAGCCGCCGCTTTGTTTCACGATCCCGTATACGGTCGGAAGTCCCATCCCCGTCCCGTGGCCGAGCGCCTTGGTGGTGAAGAAGGGATCGAAGACGCGCGCCCTCGTGGTCTCGTCCATACCGGACCCCGAGTCGCGCACCTGGAGGCGGATGTATTCCCCCGCCGGCATCGGCTCGTGCTGTCGCGCGAACCTGGCGTCGGCGGTGACGACCGCGGTCTCGATCACCAACCTCCCCCCGTCGGGCATCGCGTCGCGCGCGTTCACGGCCAGGTTGATGAGCACCTGCTCCACTTGCACCGGGTCTGCCGTCACCGCGCCTAACGATTCCGCCGCCCGCAACTCGAGCACCACCGATTCGCCCACCAGGTGCTGCACGAGCGTCCAGATCCCGCGCAGCACCTCGTTCAAGTCGAGCACCCGCGGCTGCAGCACCTGCTGTCGGCTGAAGGCAAGTAGCTGGCGCGTGAGCGTCGCAGCGCGATCGGCGGCCTGCGCGATCTCGTCCATCTCCTCGCGCAGCGCCTCCGGCAGCTGCCGTGCGGCGAGCAATGCCTGTGCGTTCCCGCTGATCACCGTCAGGAGGTTGTTGAAGTCGTGCGCCACGCCTCCCGCCAGTCGGCCGACCGCCTCGATGCGCTGGGACTGTTGCAGCCGCACCTGCAGCTCAACCCAGTCGGTTACGTCGCGCGAGGTCACGACGATGCCATTCACCGACGGATCGTCCAGCAGATTTCGCGTCGACGACAGCAGCGTGCGCCAACTCCCGTTGGAATGCTGCGAGCGATACTGGACGCGATGCGTCTTACCCGGGAGGCGCAGCGTTTCCCGGAACGCCTCCAATACGCGGCTCCGGTCGTCGGGATGCACGCGGTCGATCGGGTTCCGTCCGATCGCCTCCTCCGGTGCCCAGCCGACCGTGGGGCTCAGCGCCGGTGAGGCGTAGCGCATGATTCCCGATCGATCGAGGATCGAGACGATCTCACTGGCACTTTCGATGATGGTGCGGAACTGCGATTCGTTGCGTTCCATCGTCTCGGCGGCACGGCGTCGCGCCGTCGTGTCGCGCGATTGCGCGATGACCCCGATGATCGCCCCGGTGTCATCGCGGTATGGCTCAAAGCGCGTCGTCGCCCAACCCTCGGCCCCGTTGAAGGGACTGAGATAGTGGTAGTCGGGCGACTGAACGCGCTCTCCCTCCAGCGCCCGCTCCAAGTAGGCGATCAACCCCTCGTCGCGGATGTGCGGAAAGATCTCGAAGCACACCCGGCCGTAGAGGTCCTCCGCCGTGACCCCCGTGCGCTCCGCCATGGCGTGGTTCCAGAAACGATACCGCAGGTCGCGATCGTACACCGCGATCCCGTCGCTCGTGCTCTCCAACACCCGGCGCGCGAGTTGCTCGGCGTCGTGGTACCACGGGGGCGCCGCAGGCGCTGGGGTCTCGGGCGTCTCTGAACTCACGGCGTGCGACGGGTGCGGGAATTCAGGAGTGGGTGCACGCGCGGGGAGGGGACGCATGCACTATCCGGATGGCAGGATATCTTGCTTCTTACCTCCGGACGGGACCGTACGTCAGTGACTGGTGATACCAACTCTACACAACGCGTACGTCTCGACAAGTGGTTGTGGGCGGCGCGGTTCTTCAAGACGCGTGCGTCGGCAGCCGAGGCCGTTGATGCCGGACGCGTGGACGTCAATGGCGACAAGGCCAAGCGATCGAAGCTGGTGCAGCGCGGCGACTCGGTCCGGGTGCGGCGCCCTCCCTTCGAACAGGTGGTCGCGGTGACCGCCGTCAGCGAGCAGCGGGGCGCGGCATCGGTGGCCGCGGGCCTGTATCTCGAGACGGACGCCTCGAGCCAGGCGCGCGCGGCGCTCGCCGAGCAGCTCCGCGCGGATGGACCGCCCGCCTTCCGTGAGAAGGGGCGACCCAGCAAGAAGGAGCGTCGCGACATCGACCGTTGGCGCGATCGCGGAGGGTGAGGCGGGCCAGTACCAGCGGCTCGACGCGCGGTGCTGCGGCCTGGTGAAGATGAGCCGTCCCTAATTATCGAGAGACAAGCGACAGCAGCGTCATCCGGTCGAGCCGGTGCCCGCCGTCGAACAGCTGCACGCGCAGGGGGATCTGCGCCGCGTCAAAGCGGCGCTTCATCTCGTCGAGGTTGATCCAGGTGGCGTACTCGTCCACCGAGCCAATGACCACATCCACGCCGTCGGCAGGGAAGCGCTTGCGCTGCTCGACGAGATCGACATCGGCGGGAATCTCGCCGGCCCACACGATCACTCGATGCACGAACTGCGTCCCGCGCGTGACCCACCGCAGCAGCGTCGACACCCCCTGCGAGAAGCCGAGCACCGTCAGCGGGCGTCCGCGTCCCAGCTGTGTGGCGACGGCGTCGAGGTACGCGATGTAGTCATCGATTTCGGCCTCGCGATCCTCGCGCGTCATCCACGTCGCCCCGACTGGTCGGCCGCCGTGCCCGGTCGTCGCTCCCTTCTCATGGTAGAACTTGTTCAAGGCCTCGGGTGCAACGACGGCGCGCGTGGCGCCAGCGATCGCCTTGAACGGCATGATGAAGTCGGCGGCGAGCTGTCCGTAGCCGTGCACCACTATCCAGACCTCGTCGGCGTGCGCGAGATCTCCCAGCGACTTCACGCGCGCCGAGCGCGTCGTGGCGACGCGGTGTTCGTCCATCACTGGATCTCCGGCTTGACCAGCAGGCGTTTGCCCGCGTTGATGCGCGTGGACGGCAGGGCGTTCCACGCCACGATCGAGTCCGGGCTCACGCCGTATCGACGCGCGATCATGTCCAGCGCTTCGCCCCGCTGCACCAGGTGGTAGATCGCGCGACGGGAGGCGGCGACCGTCGCCTCAGTTGCGCGCCGTTCTGCCTCGCTGGCGAGGCGTAACGTCTCCTGGCGTTGCGAAAGCACCGCCAACACGCTGTCCATCCGGCCGCGTTCGTCCGACGAAAAGGCGAACGCGTCGCGCGACGCGCCTTCCGTCAGCTGCACGCCCGGCGCCGTCCCGAGGAACTGGCGCGCCAAGGTCACGACGATGCCGCGGTCGAACGGGATGCTGCGCTCCAGGTACTCTGGCGGTTCGTACTCGTGCACCAGAAGGGGAGCCGGTGGAATCCCCACGAACAAGAGCCGGCGATCGGTCGCCGCCAGGATGCCGTGCGTCACCCGGAAGTAATCCCACCAGTTGCGCTGCATCACCGCCACGCGTTCCTCCACCTGCTCGCCGCGTG
Source organism: Gemmatimonadota bacterium (assembly GCA_040007995.1). Taxonomy (GTDB): domain Bacteria; phylum Gemmatimonadota; class Gemmatimonadetes; order Gemmatimonadales; family Gemmatimonadaceae; genus SCN-70-22. Next base: position 12,808 of record JBDTUA010000050.1, read on the forward strand.
CCAGCAGCTGCGCGATCTCGGCGTTTGCCAACCGTGCACTCCCTTCGGCGTCGCCCCGGTGCAGGATGAGCAGTGCGCCGATCGACACCACCGTCAGCAGCACGAGCACGAGCCAGATCGACGTGACGAGAAGGCTCGCCAGCCGCCGGGTTGATGCCCTGAGCGACCGTCGACGCACCGACCGTGCGGGGACTGCGCTCGTCACCCGCTCCGAGGGAAGTCGTCCTGCGTCGCTCCACCGGGGCGTGGACGCTGGCGCTCGTTCGGTCGACGGCCCTGCGCGTCGCGCATCTCCCGGTTGAGCGAATCGGCGCGCGAGAGTTGCACCGAATCCAGGAGCGCCCGGATCTCGCGGCGCGCACCATCGTTGTTCACGCGGATCGAATCGGTCACGGGAAGCGACCATTGGCGGAAGCGTCGGAGCGATTCCTCGTCCCGCGCATCAACCCGGCCACGCTTTTCCATGCTGACGCCCGATGCCTCGCGCAAGGAATCGAGCTGCTGCATGAACGGCGCGTTGGCGTTGCGGAGGTTGCGCCGAATGTCGATGAGTCCTTCCTTCTGTCCCTCGGTCAGGTCGAGCACGCGCGACCACTCCAGGTAGAAGGAGACTGGTTCACCGTCGGACAGTTCGAAAGAGAACGAAGCTCGCGGGCCGCCGAAGGGAGGCGCGGCACCTCCACGCTGTGCGACTGCGGGTAGCGGTACCAGCATGATGAGGCAGACGAGCGTGCAAACGACCGTGCAAACGAGCGGGCGGGCGAGCGAAAAAGTGCGAGGCATCTCTTCCTCCGGGACAATCTCGACGATGTCGTGAAGACACGCCGCCGGCCCTGCTACCCCGCCCCGTCCGCCACAACGACCTTCGCGTCACGTCGCGCGACGGAGCCGGTTCAACGTGTTTCCACTTCGGCGCGGGGAGGGAGCCGGTACGCGCTCAGTGGGCGGCAGCAGGCTCGCCCGCGGCCGGAGCGTGCTCGGTGGCCGGGCCGTGCGCCTCACGCTCGGAGCCCGGGGCCATCGGATTCGTGGGCGCCACGTACGTCTTCGCGTGGATCGTGCCGGCGACGACGAACGCGCCCACGACCATGGCGACAACCAGCGCGGCGATCCCCCAGCCCTGCGAAAAGTTGGCTTCCTTGTGCCCAGCGACCATGACGTCCTCGATTCCGTGTGCGATGCCTCTCGTGCCCGCGCGGCCCATACGCAGCGCGGCGACGGGCAAATCTAGCGCGAAGCACCGGAAATGCGGAGCCCGTTCTCGGCGATGCCGAGCACCTCGTCGAGAATTGATCGCCCACGGTCTCGGGCGTACCAGGTGCGCATCTGCTTGTAGCGCTCCCCCTTCTCCAACCGAATTCCCTCGCTGAGGAACCAGGCCTGGAGCGCCGTCGGTCGAGGACCCCACCAGCCGAGCTCCGTCATCTCCTCTTCGAAGATCATCACCACGGGAATGGACTGCGACGCCCCGCTCAGATGACTGTCCATGAGGTCAGGGTTCGCGTCGCGACTAAGGAGCCGGAGTTCCATCGTCGGAACCTGATCGACGAGACGGGCGATGATCGGCAGGGAGTTCACCGCGTCGCCGCACCAGTCCTCGGTCAACGCCAGCAGCTTCAGTCGCCCTGGGACTTCGCGGGCTCGCGCAACGGCCTCGTCCGATACATGGGCCGTCCGATGGACCGATCGCCACAGTGTCGAATTGGCGACGACGGTCGTGAGGTACGCATCAAAATCAAGGGCGGCGTCGAAACGCTCGGGTGTTACGATCATCGCGCTCCCTACGGTGTAAGTAGTTGTCGCACAATAATTCTCGCCGCGCCGTAATCGTTCCTGCCAGGGTGAGTTCGTCGCATTATGTGTGGGCTATCCCCTTTCATCGCTGTCAGGGGCGCGGCTAGCTTCGCCCGCCGACGGACCCTGAAGAGAGCGCGACATGCCATTGCCCGGATCGACCGCAGGCACCAGTCTCCAACGATTCTTCCGGGGTGCAGTCGTCCCCCCCGCCCTCACACTCGCTTTCTGGCCGATGGTCCTCACCGCCCAGTCGCTGACGTATCCTCATACCCGGCAGGCCGCCACGACCGATACGCTTCACGGCGTCGAGGTCGCCGACCCCTATCGCTGGCTCGAGGAGTTGAACAGCGCCGAGACCGGCGAATGGGTCGCCAGCCAGAACAGGGTCACCGGTGGCTACCTGACCAGCCTCCCGGAACGCGACGCCTTCAAGAATCGGCTCACCGCGCTCTGGAATTATCCGCGGGTGACGCTTCCGACCCGGCTCGCCAACGGCGTGCTCTTCTATCGCCGGAACTCAGGGCTCCAGAAACAGTTTGTCGTGCTGGCCCGGTCGTCGCCCGGAACACCGGCGAAGTTGATCCTCGACCCCAACGTCCTGTCGCCCGATGGGTCGACCGCCCTCTCGGCCTTCGAGCCGTCGCCCGACGGACGGCATATCGCCTACGCGCTGTCCGAGGGCGGTGCCGACTGGCAGGACGTGAAGATCCGGCAGGTCCGCGGAGGAGTGGACCTCGAGGAGACGCTGCGATGGGTGCGATTTTCCGGCCTTTCGTGGACCCGCGATGGAAAGGGCTTCTTCTACTCACGCTTTCCCGCCGTCACCGGTGATGACAAGCTGAGCGCAGCGCTGGAGCACCAGTCGCTCTACTACCACCGCCTGGGCACGCCGCAGGATCAGGACGTGCTCGTGTATGCTCGCCCGGACCTTCCCACCTGGTTCGTCAGCGGCGGCGTGAGCGAGGATGGGCGCTACCTGTTCGTGTACATCTCCCGCGGGGCGGACGCTCGGAACCGGCTGTACGTCGCCGACCTGGGCGACCCGAAGGCGCCCGATGTGTCGGCGAAGCCTCGTGCCATCGTCGAGGAGGACGACGGCGAGTTCAGCGTCATCGGAAACAAGGGGAGCACCGTGTACCTGCGCACGGACCTCGATGCGCCGCGCCGTCGTGTCGTCGCGGTCACGCTGGAGCATCCGGAACGCGCCCGCTGGCGCACCGTGATTCCGCAGGGTCCGCACACGATCGACGATGTGCAGCTGACGAGGTCTCACTTCGTCGTGTCGCGCCTGGTGGACGTGCGTGGCGAGTTGTCGCTCTACACGATCGATGGCAAGGCGGCCGGCAGCGTCGCGCTTCCAGGCATCGGCTCGGTGGCGGGGGTGAGCGCCTCCCAGGACTTCTCGGGCTTCTACTACGCCTTCACGTCGCCGCTCTATCCATCGACTGTCTTCCGCTACGACGTCGCCACGCACCGCAGCACCACCTTCGATCCCCCGGAGCTGCAGTTTGACCCGTCGTTGTACGAGACGCGGCAGCTGTTCGCCACCTCGAAGGACGGCACGCGGGTGCCTTTCTTCGTGACGCACCGCAAGGGGCTCGCGCTCGACGGCGCGAACCCGACGATCCTCTACGCGTACGGCGGCTTTGCCGTCACCCTCGTGCCGACCTTCTCCACCGCTGCAGTCGCGTGGATGGAGCAGGGGGGCGTGTGGGTGACCGCGTCGCTGCGCGGCGGCGGGGAGTATGGCGAAGCCTGGCACCAGGCGGGGATGCGCGAGCACAAGCAGAACGTCTTCGATGACTACATCGCAGTTGCTGAGCGCCTGGTCGCCGACCGCTATACGTCGGCAGCGCATCTCGCCATTCAGGGGGGCTCCAACGGCGGGCTGCTGGTCGGTGCGGCGATGACGCAGCATCCGGAGCTCTTCGCCGTGGCGCTCCCCGCCGTGGGCGTCCTCGACATGCTGCGCTACCACAAGTTCACCGGTGGCGCCGCGTGGGCCACCGAGTATGGCTCGGCCGATGACGCCGCTGCCCTCCCCTGGCTGCTCGCCTATTCCCCGCTGCACAACGTGAAGCCCGGGACGTGTTATCCGGCGACGCTCATCACCACCGCCGACCATGATGATCGCGTCGTCCCGTCGCACTCGTTCAAGTTCGCCGCCACGCTGCAGGCGGCGCAGCGGTGCGAGCGCCCCGTCCTGATCCGCGTCGAGACGCAGGGGTCGCACGGCTACCGGCCGACCGACAAGCTCATCGAGGAGACGGCCGACGTACTGGCGTTCACGCGCGCCAACACACAGCCGCGTTAGGCACCCTCCCCCGAGCGCCCCCCTTTGCCCTGGTCACCGACAGGCGGCGGTGCCTTACGCACCAACGGGGGCCGGGCCACGCAACGAGCGCAGGACCGCCGAGACGTGCGAGAGGTGGCCGGCCATTGCCGTTGCCGCCGCGTCGGCGTCCTGCTGCTCCAGCGCCGCCACGATCTGCGCGTGGCTCCCGATCGCTCCGTGAATCTCGTCGCGAAAGCCAACCATGAAGACGCGCTCCGAGCGCAGCATCGTGAGCAGCGTACGACTCACGATCTCCAGCACCGGATTGCCGGTAGCGCGCGCTAGTTCGTAGTGGAAGTCGCTGTCGGCATCGATGAACGCGCGCGACATGTGACGCTGCCGCTCCATGTCGCGCAGGAGCGCGTGCAGACGCGCCAGGTGTTCGTCCGTGCGGTTCCGGGCAGCCAGGCGGGCGATCGGGACCTCAAGGATCTCGCGCGCCTCCTGCAAGTGCTCGGGCGTATTCCGAGCATCGCGCAGCAGGAGGGACATGGACTGCACCACGTGATCAGTGGTCAGTACGGCGACGTAGGTCCCCCGTCCGACATGCACGTTCACGAGCCCCTTCTCGGTCAGCGCCTTGATCGCCTCTCGCACGGCGGCCCGACTGACGTGGAAGTGTGTCGCCAGTTCCCGTTCGGCGGGGATGCGATCCCCTGGCTTCAACTCGCCCGAAAGGATCTGCGCCTGCACGTGCTCTACAATCTCCTGGTACAGGCGCTCCTTCGGGCGAATCGGATCGTACGGTCCAGTCATTTCGTCTTGAGGCACGGTGAGCCGATCGGAGAGCGCCCGTCACGACTTCTCGTCATGAACGTAGCCAGCGCAAATCCTCGCGGCAAACGAAGTCCCGGGAGCGTCTCGGATCATCGCGGACTATTTTCCCCTGGCGCCCGCCGTCCGCCCCCTCCCACTCCCCCGAATCCCACTCGCACGCGCTGATGTCAGCCGCCTCCCCCGCTCCGCTGCCCCGTGGCCGCGTGCTCGATGCCACGAACGATGCGACCTTGCAGGCGGTGATCGCTGAGGGGGCCGCGATCATCCGCGCCGGAGGGCTCGTCGCCTTTCCCACCGAAACTGTCTACGGACTGGGGGCCGACGCGTTGGATCAGCGGGCGGTCGCGCGCATCTTCGCGGCCAAAGGGCGGCCGGCCTTCAACCCGGTCATTGTGCATATCGCCGACCCCGCGCAGCTCGAAAGGGTCGTGCGTCGCGTCCCCCCGATCGCGCGTGACCTGGCGGCGGCCTTCTGGCCCGGCCCCCTCACCCTGGTCCTTCCGCGCCACGCGAACATTCCAGATGTGGTCACCGCCGGACTCGATGCGGTCGGTATCCGTATTCCCGCCCACCCGGTGGCTCGCGCCCTTATCGAGCAAAGCGGGGTCCCGATCGCCGCACCGAGCGCCAACGCGTACACGCGGGTCTCCCCGACGACCGCGGCGCACGTGCTTGCGCAGCTCGGCGACGCCGTCAACCTGATCCTCGATGGCGGCCCCTGCCTCGTTGGGATCGAGTCGACCGTCCTCGACGTCACCGGTCCGCTCCCCCTCCTGCTCCGGCTGGGCGGGATCTCGCGTACGGCCCTGGAGGCAGTGATAGGGCCGGTCGGCGTCCCGGAGGGTTCTCCCACCGGCGACGCCCCGCGCCCCGCTCCGGGAATGGTCGAGCGACACTATGCCCCCGCCGCGCGCCTCATCTCCTTCTCCACGGCCCAGCGCGACGCTACGTGGCGCCGGGTGCAGGCGCTCATGCTGGGCGGCGAACGCGTAGGCGTGATCGCCTTCGATGTCGATGGTGTGGCCGCCACCTGCAACGTCCGCATGCCGCCCGATCCTGCCGGGTATGCGCGCGAACTGTATGCCGCGCTGCACCTGCTGGATCGCGACAACTGTTCCGTCGCCTTCGTGGAGCGGCATCCCGTCGGTGGCGAGTGGGACGCGATCGCCGATCGCCTGCGCCGCGCGGGGGGGGGCGGACGGGGGACGGGAGACGGGAGACGGGAGACGGGAGGGGGTGAATGAGGCGGGACCCGTCGCGAAATGTCTGCGACCGGCGCATGTTCCCAGAGTGCGCATCGCGCGAGGGTGGCTGCGCGCGCGCACGCCGATAGCTGTTCCCACCTTCCGTGACGACCGTCCATGCTGCTCGAACCAGTCGATCCGAAACACTCGCTCAGACTCAACGACTCCGCCGCGAAGACGCCGAAGGAGCTGCCGGATAGTGATGAGCTGAAGAAGCTCCTTCAGGGTGAACTGGCGCGATTGACCAAGCTGCAGGCAGCCTTCTGGGCTGACCGGCGCAAGGCGCTGCTGGTCGTCCTGCAGGGGCGCGACGCCAGCGGCAAGGACGGGACCATCCGCACCGTCTTCGGTGCCTGCAATCCGCAGGGATGCATGATCACCGGCTTCAAGGCGCCATCGGAACTCGAGCTCTCGCACGACTTCCTCTGGCGCGTGCACCAGGTCGTCCCGCCGAAGGGGTACATCGGGATCTTCAACCGCTCGCACTACGAAGACGTCCTCGTGGTCCGCGTGCGGAACCTTGTCTCCAAGGAGACCTGGCAGCGTCGGTACGGGCAGATCAACGACTTCGAGCAGATGTTGAGCGAGAATGGCGTGGTCATCCTCAAGTTCTTCCTGCACATCTCGCGGGAGGAGCAGCGCGAAGAGCTCTTGGAGCGCCTGACGGACCCGGCCAAGAACTGGAAGTTCCGCGCCGGAGACCTCGAGGACCGGGCGTTGTGGGGCGACTACACCAAGGCGTATCGCGACGCGCTGCGGAAGTGCAGCACCAAGTGGGCGCCGTGGTATGTCGTCCCGTCGAACAGCACGACGACGCGCAACTACCTCGTCACTCGCCTCATCAACGAGGCGCTGGCCGAGCTCGCACCGGAATACCCGCGGGCCAGCAAGGAAACGCTCGCCCTCAAGTCGCGCCTTCAGAAGGACTGATTCGACTGGGCGACGAGCCGGCGTGCGGGTCTGAGGGGGGCTCAGCCCCCGTCCTCAAGTATTCGCGGTTCGCGGCCGATACTGGCCATGATGGTGTATCCGCCCGCTGTCTCACCGCCCCGCCCCGACCATCTGGTGGCCCCGCGTCTCGTGGCGCGGGCGGCGACGGCCGTGCTGCTCGCCGCGGTCGCGCTGGCCGCGCAGGTCCCCGCGCGCTTCACGCTCGGCGATTCACGCGAGCGCGTTCGTCAGGTGCAAGGCACGCCGGACGTGATCGAGCGTCTCCCGTCGCTCGACACGGAGGTGTGGAGCTACGGCAACAGCACGGTCAAGTTCGATCCGAGGACCGGCCACGTCGTGGAGTACATCGACGGCGAGCGGCGACTGCGCGTCGCGCTCCCTCCGCGCGCGAAGCCCGCACCCGGCATCGCGCCGGCCGCCCCCAGCGCGCCGCTCTCGCTCGGGACCCCGCGTGACGACGTCCTCCGCGCGTACGGACGCCCGTGGGCCTACACGCGCGATGCCAATGCCAAACACGCCTTCCTCGCGTACGGACGCAGCATCGTGCGCCTGCTCGTCGACGACGAGCGCGTCGATGGATGGATCGTTCGCGACTCATCGATCCGGGTGGAGGCCGCCCAGTTGGCCGAGGGAGAATCGGCGATGGGAATCGTGCGAGCCAACGGGAGCACGCGCGTGGCCGTGGCGCCCGCGACCCTGCGTGGACGCGTG
>JBDTUA010000051.1:0-20537 GCA_040007995.1 Gemmatimonadota bacterium
CGGCCATCCGTATACCGTCGAGCGCGCGTTGTCCGCTCCCTGTCACGGAACGTTGGCGTTCCGTCCCCACGGCGAATCTCTGGCGAATCGCCCGACGTCTGATTGGATACACCGCCGGCGCACGTGTCGTGCTGCGACGGCGAATTCCCATCTCGGAGGTAACTCCCATGCGCCCTGCCTACTCCCTCCTCCTCTGCGGTCTCGTCCTCCCGCTTGCCGCGTCGCCCGCCTGGGCGCGACAGACCCCGGTCGCCATGAACCTGGCGACGTCGTACTTCAACGCGCGCCCCGCTCCGGATTCTGCTCGTATCGAGGCGGTCCTCTCGAAGGCGGACAACGCAACCGCTGCCGGCCGGATGGCCGAGGCTCGCCGGCTGTACCGCACCTTAATCGACGAACAACACGAGTCGCGCCAGTATGCGGGCAAGGCGATCTGGCGTCTGGCGTCCAATCACATTTACGACGGCGACGCCCGTGGAGGGGCGCTATTGCTTGACGATCTCGCGGTCGAGGCGGCGCGCTTCGGCGATCCGACCATGGAACTGAACGCGACCTTCGAGGCGGCCATCCTCTGGCAGAAGGTGAAGCGGAACGACCTGGCGATGCGCAATCTCGAGCGTGTCCAGTACCTCCTGCAGTCGCCGGCAATCTCAGCCGACCTGAAGGCCCGCATCCAGCGTCGTATCGTCGCGTAAGAGTACGGGGGCGCGGCGCGCGTCGCCGCGCCCCACCCTGTCGCTGGCGCATCCCACGGGTTGCGTTGGCGAGTGGCAGACGGGGACCGGACGCAACCCTTCGCGGCGCGACGGGGTCAAAGGGGTGGCGAACGACCACACCATCTCACGACCCTGCGTACCAATGTCCGGACTGTGGCGGGACCTCATCGTGGGGATCCGTCGGCTTCGCGCCGAGCCGGGCTTCCTGACCGTGGCGCTGTCCACGCTCGCACTCGGAATCGGTGCGTCGGTGGCGATCTTCACGGTCGTGAACGCGGTAGTACTGCGACCGTTGCCCTATCCGGAGCCAGACCGCCTGGTCCTCGTCTCACCGGGGCAGAATTCGAACATCGCACTTTCCGACGCTATTCGTGACGGCGCGCCGGCGCTGCTCGCAACCACGGGCATCTCATTCTGGGGGCTGACGCTGAGCGGCGAGGGCGCCGCGGCGCAGCTGCCGGCGCAGGTGATCGACCCCGGCTTCTTTGCCGTGTTTGGAGTGACGCCCGCACTCGGTCGACCCCTCGACGCCGAGACACGCATTCCGCAGCGCTCGGATGTCGTGATCATCAGTCACGCAGTCTGGCAGCGCACATTTGGCGGCGATCCCGCCGTCGTCGGCAAGCGCATTCGATTGGACGGCTACGACGCCGAGGAGCGAACGGTAGTTGGCGTGATGCCGCGTGGTTTCGTCGCGCCGTTCGCCCCTCCGGGAACGGAGACGGCGTTCTGGATCCCGTTCCATCTCGCGCCAGGCAGCACGATGGCGACCGACAGTTCCTGGTACGTGAACCGCATCGCCGGTCGCTTGCGCGCTGGGGCCACCGTCGAGGGGGCCGCGCTGCAGGTTCGCACCACGATGGAACGAGTGCGGAGCCATTTTCCGGGACTGATCGATGCTGAGGCGGTGCGCAGCGCCGGAGCGATGGGGCTGCTCACGTCGCTGGTGGGAGATGTCCAGACTCCGCTACGGCTCCTGCTCGCGACCGTCGCCCTCGTCCTTCTCCTCGCCTGCGCCAATCTCGCCAACCTCCTCATGGCGCGCGGTGAACGTCGGCGCCAGGAACTCGCGGTCCGCACGGCCCTCGGCGCGCAGCGCACGCGGCTGATTCGTGAGCAACTCGCGGAAGGCGTGCTGCTCGCGCTCACCGGTGGTGCCATGGGTACGGCGCTCGCCGCTGTGATCCTCAGCGTCCTGCGGGTCAGCGAGCGCTCTGGTTTACCGCGCTCGGGGAATGCCGCGATGGACGGACGTGTACTCGCCTTCGCCCTCGCCATCTCACTTCTCTCCATCGTTGGATTCGCCCTCATCCCGGCGTTGCGGGCGACACGCGGCGACCTGCGTCCTGACCTCGGGTCGGGGCGCCGCCAGGTCGGGAGCACTCGCGGCGCGCGACGAGTCGGCGCCGTGCTGATCGCGGCGGAAGTGGCGCTGGCACTCGTCGTCGTGAGTGGCGCCGGACTCCTGCTCACGAGCCTGCGTGCCCTGCGCGCCGTTGATCCGGGACTCGACACCGATCGTGTCCTCGCCGTCGAGCTGGCGCCACCGGACACGCGCTATCGCGACGCGCGGTCGGCGCAGTACTACGCGGATGTCACGCAGCGACTCTCCGCGCTCCCCGGCGTCACGAGCATCGGCGCGATCCACCTCCTCCCGCTCACGAGCAACAACTGGGCGTTTCCGTACCTCGCAGAGGGGCATGCCCCACCGAGCGATGGACCGCTTCCCAGCGCGAACTTCCGGGTGATCACGCCGGGCTACTTCCGAACGGTCGGCATTCGACTGTTGGAGGGACGCGATGTGTCAGACGCCGACGTGGCCACAAGCGAAAGGGTCGGGCTCATCAACGCGACGATGGCCGCTGCGCTCTGGCCGGGTGAGCAGGCGGCGGGGCGCACGATCCAGCTCTTCGGAAACCAACCCTTCCGTGTGATCGGCGTCGTGTCCGACGTGCACCAGCAGGCGCTCGATCGCGCGCCACGTCCGGAGATGTATCAACCGCACACGCAGTTCTCGGTGGCGAGCATGGTGGTCATGGTGCGCAGCGCGCTGCCTCCGTCGCAGTTGGTGGTCTCCGTGCGGCGGGCGATCGAGGGGCTCAACGCCGAGGTCCCCATCGCGAGCATCCAGCCACTGTCGGATGTCCTCGACGCCTCCATGACGCAGCGCACTTTCTTCGCCGGCGTGCTCACCTTCTTTGGGGCGCTCGCGCTCCTGCTTGGCGCGGTTGGTGTGTACGGGGTGATGGCGTATGCCGTGGGAGGGCGCCGTCACGAATTCGGGATCCGGATGGCGCTCGGTGCTACCGGAGCGAGCGTCGTTCGCGTGGCCATGTCGACCGGAGCGCGCCCGCTCGCCATCGGGATCCTGCTGGGAGTCGTCGGGGTGCTCACGACGTTGCGTTTGCTCGCCTCGATGCTCTATCAGGTGAGCGCCACTGATCCGGGGACGCTCGTCGCGGCGACGTCGGGACTCGCGCTCGTCGGGGTGCTGGCAATCTGGATTCCGTCGCGACGCGCGAGTCGGGTCGCACCATCACAAGCGCTTCGAGCCGACTGAAGCACCGGTCGTCCACCGTCGGCAATCGCGCCTCGCGTGTCGTCGGTACAGGACGACGAACGTCAGGTGCCGCCGTATCGTTCGGTGCGAATCGTGCCGGCAGCGACGCCGGCATCGATGAGCAGGTCTGCGACCGTGCCCACGAAACGGTTCGCCCCGCACACGTAGCTCAGCGCCGGCGGCGCGCCGAGTCGCGCCAGGAGCGTGTCGATGATCGCCCGGTCGACTCGTCGCGCGAAGTCACCCGGGCGACGGGGAGCCGCCTCGCGTGTAACGCTCAGGTAGAGGGAGAGCCCTTGCTGCTCCTGTTCCTGGCGCAGTAGTTCTTCGCGTGCGATGACCTCGTCCCAGGAGCGCGCCGAGTAGAACAGCAGCATGCGTGGCGGCGCCGCGAGGCGGGCGCGTTGGCGCACCATGGAGAGGAACGGGGCGACCCCGGATCCTCCCGCCGCCAGCAGCAAGGGTCCGGGTTCGCTCGGGCGCCAGACGAAGTGCTCGGCGAAGGGGCCGCGAAGCTCCACCACGTCCCCGGGCGAGGCCTCGTCGTGGAAGTACGAGGAGACTTCACCCTCGGAGAGGCGTTCGATGACCAGCTCGATGGTGTCACCCATGTCCGGCGCCGAGGCCACCGAATAGCTTCGCTGCGCGCTATAGCCATCGTCGGCCGTCAGGCGCACGTCCACGTGCTGCCCGGCGAGGAACGGACGCCACAGCTCCGGCCGCAGCTGCACGCTTACCACCGTCGGCGTGATAGCGGTGAGCGTGGTGATGACCGCGCGCTGCCAGTCGGCGCGTCCCGCGGCGTCGACTTCCCGGGCGCCGTTCGTCCCGCGCACGTCAGTCATTCGTGTAGCGCTGCTCCCGCCGGGGATCGCCATACATGTGATAGCCGCGCAATTCCCAGAAGCCTGCCTCATCACGGGTCGTGAACTGCAGGCCGTTCACCCACTTCGCAGACTTCCAGAAGTACAGGTGGGGCACGATCAGGCGCGCGGGGCCGCCATGGTCCGCCTCGAGCGGGGCGTCGTTGTAGCGCAGGGCGATCATGGCCTTCCCGCCTGCCACATCGGCCAGCGGGACGTTGGTCGAGTATCCGTCGAAGGAGTGCGCGAGGACGAATGCGGTCGGCGGTTCGAGTCCCGCGTCTTTGAGCAGGTCGTCGACGAGCACCCCTTCCCACCGAGTGTCGAGCTTGGACCAGGTGGTGACGCAGTGAATGTCGCGGGTGTAGGCCGTCTGCGGGAGCGCAGTGAAGGCGTCCCACGACCACTGCTTTATCGACTTAGGTCCGACCTTGAGGGTGAAGGTCCAGTCGGCCAGCGCGATATGCGGGGTCGGTCCGACCGAGAGCACGGGGAAATCGGCGACGAGGTGCTGCCCCGGGGGGATGCGGTCCGCATTGTCGGGTGCGGGTCGGCGGCCTGTGAATCCGCGAGTGGACATGAGAGACGAGAAGACGAGAAGACGAGAAGACGAGAAGACGAGGGTGAGCCATCAGCGGCTCCCGGAAAACTATAGCGCGTGTCGTGGTCGGGGTCGGTGCGATGACGTCCCGCTTCACCCCGCGGGTGTCGTTGATTATCGTTCGCACACATGACCGGGGTGCCGGCGACGCTAGTGAGCGCCGGCTGAGAGAGTCCCGTAGAACCTGATCCGGTTCGTACCGGCGTAGGGAGTCCAATGCCAATTTGCCTGCTCAGGGCGCGCGTGACGCGCCTGCTCAGGGCGCGCGTGACGCGCCTGGAGCGACGCGCGGCCCTGCCGTGCGCCACCACCGCCTTCCTCCTCGCCCTTGGCGCGTCTGCGTCGGCCGGGGCACAAGCCGTCGATTCCTCTCGGGTGGGCGCCGACTCGGCGCGACGCATCGAACAGGTCCTGGTCACCGCGTTCCGTGCATCCGATGGTGCGCCGATCGCGCAGACGACCATCCCGGCCGCCACGATTCGGCAGCGCCAGTTCGGGCAGGATGTCCCGCTCCTCCTCGTCGGCGCGAGTCCTTCGCTGACGGCGCACACCGAAACGGGGACCAACTGGGGGTATAGCTACCTCCGGCTGCGCGGGATGGACCAGACGCGCATCAACATCACGATCGACGGGATTCCGCTCAACGACATGGAGGATCAGGTTCTCTATTTCGCCGACCTGTCGGATCTCATGTCGAGCGTGCAGTCGGTGCAGGTGCAGCGAGGCGTCGGAACGAGTTCAGCCGGCACGGCATCGTTTGCCGGCTCGATCAACTTCGAGACGATGCCGGTTGCGCGACGCGAACCGGGCGGTTCGTTGCAGCTGCAGCTGGGGTCGTTCGGCGCGCAGCGCATCAGCGGCGCTGCCCACACCGGACGCATGGGCCCGGGGGGACGGCTCGCCGTGCAGGCGAGGGCGGGGGTGCTCCGGACCGATGGCTACCGCGACCACAGCGGCGTCGCCGGCGGGTCGGCGCTCGTGGGGGCGGGCTGGTTCGGCGATCGGGACATCCTCAAGCTCACCGCGCTGGCCGGTCTCCTCTCCGATACCCTCGCCTATGTCGGAGCAACGCTCGACGAACTACGGCAGAACCGTCGCTTCAATCCCCTCGCCCCCGACGAGCGCGACCGCTTCGGGCAGCAGATGCTCGCCCTGGCCTACACCCGCATCGTGGGTGGCACGACCTCGCTCAACACGACCGTCTATCGCAATGCGGCGAGCGGGAGCTACGACTACTTCGACGGCGACGATCGCTACCGATTCAACCTCGACCACCACTGGTACGGGATCACGAGTGCGGTGAATCGCACGCAAGGCGCATTGCAGCTCAACGCCGGCTTCAACGCCAACACCTACGCCCGAGCACATCGCGGATATTTCGAGCCCGGCACCACGCTCTACGACAACACTGGTCACAAGGCGGACGTCAGCGCCTTCGTGAAAGGGGGGCTGGAGATGGGTCGGGCGCGCTGGTTCGCGGACCTGCAGGGACGCCACGCCCGGTTTCGCTACGAACCGGATGCGAACGCGGGGATCGGGGAGCGCTCGGTCGACTGGACGTTCTTCAATCCCAAGGGAGGCGTGACGGTGCGACTGACCTCCGGGGTCCAGGCCTTCGCCTCGTACGGGACCACGAGCCGCGAGCCGGCCCGCAGCGACCTGTTCGCCGGCGACGATGACCTCAATGCCTCGAACATCGACGATTACGGCGACTTCACGCGCGTCAGGCCCGAGTCGGTGCGCGACCTCGAGGTCGGTCTGTCGATGGCGCGCCAGACGTGGGACGTGCAGGCGAACATCTACAGCATGGACTTCCGCAACGACATCGCACGCATCGGTGCGCCCACCGCGTCGGGCGCTGTCCTGCGCCGCAACGTGGGCGCGAGCTATCGTCGCGGGCTCGAGTTCGATGGCAGCTGGCGGGGCATTCCGCGACTGGCGATTGGCGGGAACGCCGCATGGAGCACCAACCGGATCCGCGAGTTCACCGACTCGTCACGCGGGACCCCCGTCGTTCGGCGCAACGTGGAGCCGCTGCTCACGCCACGATTCCTCGCCACCCACCGCACGGACTTCCGGGTGGATCCGGCGCTGACGCTCTCGCTGGAGGGGCGCTACCAATCGCCGTCGTTCCTCGACAACACGGGGAGTGCTGATCGGGTCCTCCCGTCCTCCTACGTGCTCGATGCCGCTGCCCGTCTCACGCGCGCGCGATATGCGCTCACGGTGCGCGGCGCGAACCTCGGCGACAGCCAGCGTTTCGGAAGCGGCTCGGTTTCCTCGTCGGGCACCGTGCGCTACTTCGTGCTCCCGGCGCGCAGCGTCTTCGTCACTGCCGAGATGTCCTGGTAGGGGGGCGCGACGCGTCGGCTGCGTGGTGCGGACGGGACGCGATGGAACAACGACGTGCACGGCCGCTGACGCCCGATCTCACGGTCGCTTCCCGTTACCGGCGCGCCCACCGCGCGCCGGCGTGTGCCTCACTCAGGGAATCGTGGGGCGAAGCGGGCGCGCCGGGCGACTTCCGTTCATGCGGGGACGCGGGCCGTTCCCGACTTCGACCGCCACGTCGCGAATGTAGTTGGCGATCCGCGCAAAGTGCGGATAGTCGATGTATTCCGCCTCGTCGCTGCGCTGGTGATAGTCGCCGTGGAGCCCCGTGAAGAAAAAGGCGATCGGTACGCCCTGCAATGCATAGTTGTAGTGATCGCTGCGACCGTAGATGTTGTTGTAGCCCGCCCAGCTCATCGTGGAGTCGAATTGGTAGTCGAGCGTGAGCGCACGCCCCTGCTTGCCATTCACGGCGGCGACGGTTTCTCCGAGATCCTTCGAGTCGAAGTACGATCCCACGACGCCGAGGTAGTCGCTAGATCCGCCCGGCAGGTCGCCGTCGCGACCGCGACCGATCATGTCGATGTTGAGCTGTGCAACGATCGAGTCCATGGGCACGGTGGGATTCCGCGTGAAGAACGCTGACCCGACCAATCCCGCCTCCTCGCCAGTGTGCCAGACGAAGAGCGTCGAGCGCCGCGGCTTCACCTTCATCGACTGGATGTACTCGGCAATCTCCAGCACTCCCATCGATCCCGATCCGTCGTCGTCGGCCCCGTTGTTGATCGAGTCCAGTCGCGGCTGGGGAAAGCGGTGGCGGATGCTGTCCATGTTGACGCGAATCGCACCCAGCTGCGCGGGACTCAGCGCGGCCATCTGGTTCGCCAGCAGGCGCGCATTGCGGGCATTGTTGAACGCCTTGATCGAGTCCTTGTCGACCGGGGTGGTCAGGCCGACATGATCGTTGTGCGCGCCGATCGCCACGAACTGACCGGCCATCGCCGGGTCGCTGCCCGGGATGATGGCCGCGACGTTGCGCGCGTACTCGCTGGGAAGCTCCACGTAATCCAGTGAGGCCGTCACCGTGCCCCCCCGACTGCCCGGCGTGAGCGACTCCACCGATCGCACCCCGAAGAGCCGGGCGGCCGCGTCACGCGTCATGCGTAGTGCGGCCTGTGGTGCGAGTTGGTCGACCTGCTGACGCAGCAATGACAACGAATCCGTCGGTGCCGCCGGACCGCCGGGGCGACCCCGACCGGTGGCGGATGATGTGGCGATCGTGGGAACGTTGAGCGCGCGCCGCTCCTGGGTCGAGAGAAGGTCGAGGTCAACGATCGCGATGGCCACCGCATCGGCGAAGCGCGTCGCTGCGGGGGGCGCGAAGCGTCCGCCGACGCGAGCAACTGACGGGTTCGAGAGCGGAGCGGGGAGAAGGACGACGAATTTCCCTGCAACCTCGCTCGCCGCCATCTGTCGCGTCGTGTCACCCGCGATGCCGCCGAAGACCACTACGGCGGCGGTGATCGCGCGCGGCGCGCGCACGCCAGGAATTGCCACCCAGTCGACGTCCCACTCGAGCGGATTGCCGCTGACGGTGAGGCGCGAGTGATTGGTGAAGTGCCGCAGGTGATATGGGAGCACCTGGAAGTAGCTCCCATTGTCACCCGCCGGTACGAGCCCGAGCCGCTTGAGCTCTGCGGCGATGTAGGCCGTCCCCTTCATGTTACCGACGCGCCCGACCTGGCGCCCCTGCATCGAGTCGTCGGCGAATTGATAGAGCCGGATCTGCAGGTCGCGCACCGAAATCGCGCTCGTCGTCGGCGCCGGGGCCACGCGCTCGGGGTTCCCGAACTCGTTGAGTGCCGGCCGACGCTGTCCGTCGGCGCGAGGGGCCAGGAAGAAGAGTCCGAGCGTGAGCCCGGTGACCAGCGATGACGTGCGCCGCATGCGAGCAGTGGAGAAGGGTGAGTGCGAAAGCTGTCGCAGCGCGCCCGGCTCCCGCCAGTCCGGACACGCCGGCACCGCCCGATGCCTCACGAGAGGGGGCGCCCGACGGCGCGACGCTCCGTGGTTGTGAGGGAGACGAGGATGCCGGTGGCGAAGATGAGCGGGATTCCGTAGATGGCCCACGGCCAGGTGTAGCCACCGGCGTCACCGACGACGACGAAACAGCCGACCCCCCACACCACTCCGACGATACTGGAGGCCCATGCGGCCGCGGTCGTGGCTCGCCGCCAGTGGAACCCGGCGAGCAGTGCGAACGAGAGCGCCGCGACGGGAATGTTGGCCAGGATCAGCCGGTTCAGGATGTCGTCCACCAGCAGGTTCGCGCCGAACCAGCACACGACGGCGAATCCGGCCATGACGGCGCGCTGTCCACGCACCGTGCGACTCCCGGCGACGGCGAAGTCCGCAGCCACCATCGCCGCCATCGCGCTCCACACGCCGGCCAGCGTGGTGAGCGCCGCGGTGAAGAGCATCGCGATTCCGACGCCGCGCAGTCCTGGCGGGAGCCACGCGCCGATCATCGCGGGCACGACACGCTGCGGATCGTCGAGCGGCGTGCCGGTCGCGCGATACGAGGCGGCCGCCAGCACCGTGGCGCCGTACAGCGCAAAGACCAGCACTGCGGCCACTCCCACCGCGACGAAGGCGGTGCGCGTGTCGCGCGCGGCGAAGATCTTCTGTCCGTACCACGGCGCCGAGATGTACGTGAAACAGGTGAGGACGATCAGCGACGTGACGAACCGGAACGGGAGCGCCGGATGCGTCCATTGAGCGATCGGCGCGAAGATGAGCTGATCGGGCGGGAAGACGACCGCGTATCCTGCGGGACCTAACTGCGACCAGCCAATGAACAGGAGTGCCGGCAGGAGGAGCACGGTGAGCCCGAAGCCGACGAGGTCGGACCGCACGATCGCCGGGAGGCCGCCGCCGACGACGACCGCGAGGACGACCAGCGAGAGAATCCCCGAGAGGAGCCACGGCGACATCGCGGGGGCCAGTGGTGCCATGATCAGAGTCAGCGACTTCACGTATGTGGCGCTGAAGCCGGTCATGGCCAGCAGGAGCAGGGCGCTCGCCAATCGCCCCAGCGAGGGCGAATATCGCTCCGCGAACAGTTCGGCCACGCTGAGCCGGTTGAAGCGCTTCCACGCGCGGGCGACGGTCACGGTGTAGAAGAGCAGCCCCACGAGGAAGACGAAGGGGAGCGCGATCGCCATCGGGCCCGCCGTATAGCCGGCGGCGCTGAAGGCGAGCAACGTGCTTGTGTTGAACTCCGTCATCACGAGAGTGGCCACCAGCGGCAGCAGTCGCACGGAGCGGTCGGCGATCAGGTAAGCGTCCGCGGTCACCGCCGATCGGTGCCCCACCCAGACGAGCACGCCGAGGATCGCGACGAATCCCGCGAGATCGAGTGCGCTCACCACGACACCTGCGCTTGTCGCGCGGCGGCTTGCGCCAAACGCGCGTCGTCGATCTGGGAGCAGGATGAGCGATGTGACATTCGGAGTGCAGCGTGGCAAGTCGTATAGGTCCTCAGGCCCCTCGTGGGTCGCCGAGGCCACGGCGCGGTCGGTGATCGTCGCCGGTACAACGACACTGCCCGGTCCCCGAATGATCACCTCGTGGGAACGCATTGCGCGACCGCATGATTCTTCGCACAGTCGACCTTGATGCGCTCCGTCGCAAGTCGGCACTCGTTCACGTTGTCCAGGGGAAGACGTCGTGTGCCGATTCCGCAGGTCGTTGCTGGTCACCATAACGTTGGTCGCGAACGCGCTTGCCGGTGGGGGCGCAGATGCGCAATCGATCGCGACATCTACCGCGACCGTGATTGGCACGGTCAGGTCGCAAGGCGGGCGTCCGGTCACAGACGCCCGACTGCTAGCTTCCGACTCCACGGTGCTGGGGCGTTCCGATTCTGCTGGGGAGTTTCGGTTCACTGTTCCGGTGTCGCCGCTCACGACGCTGCTCGTGGCGGCCGATGGCTTTCGACCAGAGCGAGTGGTGCTGCGGCGCCTGACGGCGGGGGAGACGCGTACAGTGCCGGTGACGCTCGCACCCCTCTACACACTCGGGGCGGTCGCCGTCCTCGCGACGCCCGAGCGTCCGCTGCTTAACACGCAGGATGCGACGACCGGGGGCTCGATCGAAGCCGCCGAACTCGCCGCGCTCCCCACCGACGCACGTGACCCGATCTCGCTCCTCTTCAACATTCCCGGTATCACCCAGTCGACCGGATTCTTCGGCGACGCGCCCACGCTCTCGTTCAACGGACAGAATTCGCTCTACGCGTCGTATCTCCTCGATGGACTGGACAACAACGAAGGATTTCTCGGCGGACCACGGGTGGAGTTTCCGCTCGCGGCGCTCGCCCGCATCGACGCGCTGGTCAACACCTACGGCACCGCGTACGGCCGCTCGCCCAGCGGCATCGTCGACCAGGTGTCGCGCGGCGGGTCCAACGCGACGCGCGGCGAGCTCTTCGTGTACGGGCGCCCCGGCACGGGACTCGGCGTGGACGGCGACACGAAGGTCCCCTACGGAGCAGATGCCGCCGCAGTGCGTCGTCGCCAGCAGGGATTCCGACGCTATCAGGTGGGAGGGGCGCTCGCGGGACCGCTGGTGAAGGATCGCTCGTTCTATTCCCTGGCGGCCGAGTACACCGACGAGAACGAGGACCGCATCGGCTCGACCGCCCTCGCCGCGTTCCTGGGGACGGAGCGACGACAGAAGGGGAAGCTCTTCGCCCGGCTCGATCACGCATGGAGCGCGACCCAGTTTACTGCGTTGCGGGCGGCATCGTCCCTCACCAATCGCGCCGGAACCGGCAGCGGCGTGGTCACCCCCGAGGCAGACAACGTCACGCAGCGCTACGGTGGACTCTACGCGATCACGCATCGAAGCTCCCTCGCGGGCGGACGCGCGAGCAACACCCTGTCGCTGCAACTCGGGACGTACACCTGGAATTTTCCGCCAGCCGTCGATGCAGCAGAGCGTCCGCAGGTCACCATCGTCGGACCGGGACCGGCGTACGTGACGCAGGCCGTCGTCGGCTCGACGAACTTCGTCTTCGACGAACGGGAGCGACAGCTGCAACTGCGCGACGTCGTCGAACGATCGCTCGGAGACGCCCACACGCTGCGAGTGGGCGCCGACGTGATCGCCGCGCGGTTCCGCCTGTTCGCGGCCGGGACCAATCCACTCGGCTCCTACGTTGTCGTCAACAACGACGACATCTCCCCTCCCGCCGGTCACCAGGTGTCGTATCAGGACATTCCGTTGTCGGTGCAGGTGCTCAGCTATACCGTCGACGCCCGCCCGCAACGCGTGAACCTGACGCAGGCGGTGTACGGCGCGTTCATCGAGGATTCGTGGAAGATCGCCTCGAACCTCACGCTCATTGGCGGTCTGCGATGGGACTACGACGACATCACGAGCCGCGGACAGAGCACGCCGGACCTCGCGCGCGTGCAACCTCGACTCTCGTTCAACTGGTACAATACGCCACGCTCGACGGTTCGCGGCGGGGCGGGGATGTACGCGGGGAAATTCCCATACGCGACGTACTCGGATACCCGGCAGTTGGGTGCGAACGGTAACGCAACGGTGACCTTCAGCGGCACCAGCGCTCCGTCGTTTGGCGCTGGCAAGGCGGCGGCCGATCTCGCGGCGGCCGCGGGGGTACTCCCGCCACGTGAGGTGTTCGCCGACTTTCCTCTCGGCCTGCGCATGCCGATGAGTTATCAGGCGACCTTCGGTTATCAGTTGCAGATCGGCGATGACTGGGGCTTCAGCGCCGACGTGGTGGTGTCGCGGACCACAAATCTTCCGCGACTGGTGGACCTCAACGCCATCTCGCAGCGGCTTTCGGCCGCCGACACCGCGAATCTCACCTGTCTCTCCGCTACGTCGTGCCCGGGTGACGTGTCGCGACCCGAATCACCGATCAGCACCGGCTACCGTCGCCTGTCCACCGCTGAGACGGAGGGGCGTGCAGAGTACGCAGGCTTGTACCTGGCGGCGAGGCGGCGACTCGCCCACGGTCTCACGATCGACGCGAACTACGTGCTGTCGCGGGCGATGACCGACGCGGAGGACATCAACTTTTCGGCGACACAAGGCAATTGTTTCAGTGAGGATCGGGTCGACGTAGTCTCGGGTGCGCCGTGCAACAGCAGCGAGTGGGGACCGTCGAACAACGATCGTCGGCATCGCGCGACGCTGCGTCTCGTCTGGACGCCGCTGCCGATCGTGCGCGTCAGCGTCATCAGCGACGTGCAAAGCGGGCAGCCGTTCAATCGCGTGGCGGGCGTGACCGCCAACGGAGGGCAGTCGCGCTACGACCTGCTGGGGAGCGGACCGATACGCGGCAACTCCTTTATCGGGAACAACGACCGCTATTTCGGCGTGCCGCGGAACGGCGAACGCCTTCCTGCCTATGCCAACACCAACGTGAGCGTCGCGTACACGCTTCCGCTGTTCGATCGATCGCTCGAGGCGCGAGCTGACCTGTTCAATGTCTTTGATCGCACGTCGTGGTCGGGCTTCGCGACCGGGACCGGGGGGAACGGCAATATCGTTCAGACCGGCCGCCCCGGCGACCCCATCTACAACGTCACGCCGGGAGCGCCGAGGCAGCTGCAACTCTCGCTCGACTGGCGCTTCTGAGGCAGGGCCGCGCGCGTGTCCGCGCCGTGCGCGTGTGCGCGCCGTGGGCGGCCTTCAGGAACGGACAATTGGGCAGGAATCAATCGGTGTCATGGCTCAACGCGACGTCTGGTTGACGTGAGCGAGACACGGCAGTACGTGAGGATACATGTTCGACGAAACCTTCCGCCGGGCGCTCCCTCGGTTTGTGCGCGGCCCCGTGCGAGTCCTGGTGCGCTGGGGCATCTCTCCCAACCAGGTCACGATCGCGGCGGCGGGAGTCGGCTGCGCGGCCGGCGTCCTGGTCGCGTGGGGCGCCGCCATCACGGGCCTCGCGCTCTGGCTCACCAGCCGGCTGCTCGACGGCGTCGACGGGATCCTCGCGCGTGAGACCGGCCGTACGTCGGCGTTTGGCGGCTACCTCGACATCACGTTCGACATGCTCGCATACGGCGTCATGCTGTTAGGTTTTTGGGTGCGACACCCGGAGGCGGGATGGGCCTGGCCCGCGATCCTGCTCGGCTACGTGCTCGTCACGACCAGCACCCTCGCGCTGTCCAGCATCCTGGAAGGAGAACACCAGCAGTCGGTCGGTGGTGATCGAACGATCCGGTTCACCCCCGGGCTCGCGGAGGCGGGGGAGACGAGCGCCGCCTACGTGCTCTTTACCTTGCTCCCCGGATTCATCACCCCGTTGGCGTGGACGTGGGCGGCGATGTGTGCCATCACGGTGGTGCAGCGCACCGTGCTGGCGCGGCGGCTGCTCCGATCGCCTTGACCACTCTCGCGGGCCGGAAGTCGAACACGGCCCCCCCGGGCCAGCTAGTGTTTGGCCATCTGCTTGAAGTTCTCCTGCGAGTTGAGCGTCCAGTCGTAGTCGGTCTCGACCGCCTTGAAGTCACCGCCCGTCAGGAGTAAACGCTCGGGTCCGCCCTCGGGATACCAGTGCGCCATGAAGCGCGCCGCGGCCTCGAGGCTCCCGCCGAAGTCAGCCTTGTAGTAGGCGAAGATCATCGAATGATAGAGCGTCTTGTTGGCGACGTCGACGCGATTCTTGGTCGGGGACTGGGTGATGAAGATCCGCGCCTGCTCGTCGAGCTGCCGCTCGAGCCGCGCGCCGGTGTAAGCCTCGCTGCGAAGCGGCGGACATCCCATGGCCGCGCAGACGAGTGCAAAGTGGATGCGTGGCTCTCGATAAGTAGGGCGAATGATCGTGTGCTCGATGTCGTCGAGCGTGTAGTCCTTGCCCCCGACGCGCGCCAGCGCCTCGCCCCACGGCCCTTTGAGCTTGAACCACAGGGTCTTGTTGATGTTGCGGATGCTGCGACGTTCCTTGTGCTGCACGATCAACGCGATGGTGTAGGCATTGTACGCGTTGATCCAGAACGCGAGCTGCTCGTCGCGCGCGAGGAGCGCCGGGTCCTGACGCGCCAGCGATGCGAGATACGTGCGAAACGTGGGGGCGGATGCAAACGCGTCGTAGTCGACCATGCCGTTCACGACGTGACGCGCAAGGAGCGCGTCCAGCGTCGAGTGGTCGAAGGCCTGCGCGCCGGCGCCACCCGCCGAGAGCGTCAATATGAGCAGTGCGGCCGGAAGGAATCGTCGCATCGAAAGGACTCCAGAAGAAAGCATATGATCCGCCGTATCGTTATCCGGTCCATCGGAACCAGGCGGCGAATACGGACTTGACGGTCGGCGTCAGCTTGGTCTTGCGCCACAGGTCGGCGCACCTGCGCAGTGCGTCGCCTTGCGTGGGATACGGATGCATCGTTGCACCGATCGCGGCGAGCCCGATACGGTTCGACATGCACAAGGTCACCTCGGCCAGCAGGTCGCCCGCGTGCTCGGCGACGATCGTCGCGCCGACGATGCGGTCCGTGCCGTTCTGCACGTGCACTCGCGCGAACCCGTCTGTCTCCCCGTCGAGGATGGCGCGGTCGACCTCGCCGAGCGATACGTGGAAGGTTTGAACGTCGAGGCCCGCTTCGCGCGCCGACGCCTCGGTATGCCCGACCTGCGCCACCTCTGGAGAGGTATACGTCGTCCACGGCACCACCAGGTCGCTCCCCTTCTTGCGACCGTAGAAGAGTGCGTTCTGGATGACCGCACGCGCCTGGAAATCGGCCAGGTGGGTGAATTGCAGCGGCGAGGCAACGTCGCCGCAGGCGTAGATGCGCGAATTCGACGTGCGGAAACGGTCGTCGACCGTCACCCCTGCGGCCGTGTAGGCGACGCCCGCGGCATCGAGTCCGAGACCCTCGGTGTTCGGGGCGCGTCCGACGGCTATGAGCAGGTGTGAGCCGGTGACGGAACGCGTCTCCGCAGCGTGTGGTGCGACGGGTGCGCCCGCGACATCTCGGGCCGACGCGCGCGGTGCGAGGTCGAGCGAGATCTCTCCACCGTCGCGGCCGGCGTGCTGGATGTCCACACCCAGCAACAGCTGCACGCCGTCGGCGCTGAGGGAACGATGCACGAGGGTCGCGGCATCGGCGTCGTCGCGGGGGAGTAACCGCGGGCCGCGATTAATCAGCGTGACTCGACTCCCCAGCCGCGCGAATGCCTGCGCCATCTCACATCCGATGGGACCGCCGCCCACGACGAGCAGGTGCCGCGGACGCTCGGTCAACTCGAAGAGCGTTTCGTTCGTCAGGTAAGGCACCGCGGACAATCCCGCAATCGCGGGTGCGGCCGCGCGCGCACCGGTCGCGATCACCCCGCGACGGAAGCGCAGTGGCACCCCGTCCACGTGGATCGTGTCGGGCCCCGTGAAGACGGCATCGCCAAAGAATACGTCGACCCCCAACGATTGGAAGCGTGCCGCGCTGTCGACCGAAGCGATGTCGGCTCGGAGGCGCCTCATGCGGGCCATAACCGAGGCGAAGTCGCCGTCGCCTGACGTGTCCGGGCCGTGGAAGTCGCGGGCGGCGTGCCGCGCCGCATGCCAGGCCCGCGCCGGGGCGATCAATCCCTTGCTCGGGACGCATCCGACGTTGAGGCAGTCACCACCCATCAAGTGGCGCTCCACGAGCGCTACGCGCGCACCAAGCCCGGCCGCCCCCGCGGCAGAGACCAACCCGGCGGTCCCCGCACCCACCACGACCAGATGGTAGCGCCCTTTGGGTTCAGGATTGCGCCAGGTCGGCGGATGTACGAGCGAGACGAGGCGTCGATTCTCCGCGTCGTCGGGACGAATCAGAGGGGCGGAGCCCGTCTCGCGCGCGGACGGATCGAAGGGGGCGCTGGAAGACGTCATGTCGTGGAATCTGCGACCGAGGAGTCGGTAGCTTCGCGGAGTGCGCGGCGTGCCGTGCGCGTGACGATGGTCGTGACGATCACGGTCGCCACGAGGCCGAGCACGAGGACGGCGTAGTATGGCACTCCCTTCGGTGCCTGCGCGCCCGCGGCCAACGAGGCGACGTCGCCTGCGAGCTTACCGTAGTACACGTACAGCACCGTTCCCGGCAGCATCCCGACGCTTGCCACGACGTAATCCAGGAGCCGCACGCGACTGAGGCCGAGCGCGTAGTTCAGCAGCGAAAACGGAAAGGCGGGGGAGAGGCGAAGCAGCAAGACGATGCGCCGGCCCTGTGCGGCGATCGCACGATCCACCGCCGCGAATCGCTGGTTCCCGTCGAGGTGACGCTCGACGAGTCCTCGGGCCACGTATCGCGAGACCAGGAAGGCCAGTGTCGACCCGATGGTCGCACCGACGAAGACGACGGCAGTTCCAGTCGCGAGGCCGAAGACCGCTCCAGCTGCAAGGGTGAGCAGCGAACCGGGGATGAAGGCCACGGTGGCGACGGCGTAGCCGGCGATGAACGCCAGCGGACCGAGCGCGCCGAGTCCTGCGATGTAGGTCGTGAACACCGGGATCGCCGCACCCGCCCTCCGACCGAGCAGCACCACGGCCAGCACCACGGCGGCTGCCGCCGCAATTCGCAGCCACTTGGCGCGACGAGGTGAGTCGAGAGGCGACGGTCCGGCAGTGGTCATCGAGAGCGGTGCGTATGGATGAGGCGCGAGGCGCTGACGTGAGGTGGTCGTCGGGTGAGCCGATACCACTCCGTTGCGAAGTACGCGAGGGCAACGTGCGAGAGTAGACGGCTCGCGCGACTTGCGTTCCCCGCGCGGATATCGCGTCGCGCCTTGCCTTGCCAAGCGTCCATACCCAACTTGCCGCCCCGAAACGCAGGCGGCCTGCCGCCTCGTTTCTGGACACGCCGAGGGACGGTAGCATACGACAGGGTGATGGGGACAGGCGTCGACGTACGAAGTTCGCCTCTTTCTCACCCTGACAACTCGATGGAACAAGACCTCGCGCGACTCTTCGAAACGCTGCTCGATGCCCGCGATCCTGGGCGCCTTCGCCAGCTCGAGGACGAACTCGAACTGCGTTGGCCGGATCGGCCCGAGGCGGTAGTGCTGGCGCGATGCGCGCGCTTCAAGCGGGAGCGCCTGGGCGACGCCGGCTGACGGAAATGGGGCGGTACGCGATGCGAAGTTTCGGTTGCGGCGCACGGCTGCGATTCGTGAACTTGCGAACATGGCCGATGCCCCCGCACCCTCGCGCACCGATCTCGACGACGCCCTGCGTCGTCTCGGCTACACGGACTTCCGGCCCGGACAGCGCGAGGCCATCAACACCATCCTGAGCGCTCGACGACTCCTGCTCGTCGCCCCCACCGGGGGCGGGAAGTCGCTCATCTACCAGCTCCCCGCCACCGTCCTGCAGGGGACGACGCTGGTAGTCTCCCCGCTCGTGTCGCTGATGCACGACCAGGTCGCCTCGCTCACCTCGCGCGGCGTTGCGGCGACCTTCCTTGCAGCCACGCTCGACAGCGAGGAACTGCGCCGTCGCATGGCGGCGCTGACGCGCGGCGAGTACCAGATCGCTTACGTCGCCCCCGAGCGTCTGGCCTTTCCGGGATTCCGGTCGTTGCTGCGTGACCTCGACTGTCCCCTCGTGGCGATCGATGAGGCGCATTGCATCTCGGAATGGGGACACGACTTCCGCCCCGATTACCTGTTGCTGGGTGAACTCGTGGCCGATATGGCGGGTGCGCGTGTGATGGCGTGCACGGCGACCGCGACACCTGTCGTCCGCGATGAGATCCTCGCTCGGCTCGGGCTCGGTGCC
The DNA here is from genome assembly GCA_040007995.1 of Gemmatimonadota bacterium. Lineage (GTDB taxonomy): Bacteria > Gemmatimonadota > Gemmatimonadetes > Gemmatimonadales > Gemmatimonadaceae > SCN-70-22. Next base: position 18,866 of record JBDTUA010000051.1, read on the forward strand.
GACACGCCGCAGCTGGTGCGCGGCTTCGCACGCCCAAACCTGGGATTGCGTGTGCACGAGGTCCGCTCGGCGTCCGACACGGCGAAAATCGTCGACGCGGCGTTGCGCGAGTCGATCGGGGCGCCGCAAGACGCCCGCGGCGCCGCGATCGTCTATGCGCCGACCCGCAAGAAGACGGAACAGGAAGCCGAGCGACTGGCGCGCGCGGGATGGCGCTGCGCGTCGTATCACGCCGGGCTGAGCGGCGACGTGCGGGAACGCGCGCAGCAGGAGTTCCGCGACGGCAATCTCGAAGTCATCGTCGCCACCAATGCCTTCGGAATGGGGATCGACCGCGCGGATGTGCGGGCGGTTCTGCACCTCGCCCCTCCCGGCTCCATCGAGGCGTACTATCAGGAAGTCGGGCGCGCCGGGCGTGATGGCGACGAAGCTGTGGGCGTCTTGTGCATCGCCCCCGGCGACCTGCCGCTTCGACGCCGGCTGCTCGAGATGCCGAACGATTTCGGCGAGGTGGATCAAGCGCGCGTGCAGCATCGCTGGTCGCTCTTTCTCGAACTCATGCGCTGGGCTGAGGGTGGGAGCTGCCGTCACGACGCCATTCTGCGCTACTTCGGAGATGAAGCGGAGACGCTGGCTGGCTGTGGACGCTGCGACAACTGCACCGCGCTCGAGACGCCGGGCGAGGCGGACGCCGAGGAGACAGCGATCACCGTGCGGAAGGCGCTGAGCGCGGTGGCGCGCACGCATTGTCGCTTTGGTATTCAGGCCGCGGTGAAGCTCCTGGCTGGCCTCCCAGATCCACGACTGGAACGATCGGGGTTGGAGCAGACGAAGACGTTCGGCGTGCTGCGGGGGCGGAGCGAGGAGTGGATCACCGCGCTGCTGCGCCGCTGCGTGACGGCGGGATGGGTCGACTTTACCGGCGGTGATCGTCCCATGGTCGCCCTGACCCACGCCGGCAAGACGGTGCTCTTCGGCCATGGACCGGTGCGCCTCCTGCTGCCGAGCGATGCGCCGCGCGCGCGGGAGCGATCGCGCGGTTCGGCAGGGAAGGGGACGACACGCGCCCGACCGGAGCCGAGCGCCCTTTCGCCCGAGGACGACGCACTGTTCCAAGCGCTGCGAGCGCGCCGGCTGCAACTCGCACAAACACAGCGCGTCCCTCCGTACGTGGTGGCGAGCGACCGCACGCTGCACGAACTGGCGGAATTTCGTCCCAAATCGCTCAGCGACCTCGAGGGGATCTACGGGATCGGAGCCGCGAAAGCCGCGCGCTATGGCGAAGCGTTCATCGAGGTGGTGCGGGGCGCTGACTCGACATAGGTGGCCGTAGGCGAAACGCAGCTGCCCCACGCGCGCGATCACCGCTTCTGACGCGCGAGCGCCGCGGTTTCTGGCCTGCGTGCAGTTGTCCCCGGGGGCGGCCGGGGAACGGCCTCGTTGCGACATCCGTTCGAGGTGGATGCAGCGCCACCGGGGATCTTTGCGTAGAATTAGGATCGGCTGCGACGCGCAGCGCCACTTCACTCATCCCCGTCCCGCCATGGCGTACACCCTCAAGGTCAACGGGAAGTCCCACACGGTCGACGTCCCCGCCGACATGCCGCTGCTCTGGGTTCTTCGAGACGTCCTCGATCTCAAGGGGACGAAGTTCGGCTGCGGCATCGGCCAG
>JBDTUA010000052.1:0-20525 GCA_040007995.1 Gemmatimonadota bacterium
GCCTTGAGCAGGCGCATCGCCTCCATCATCATCACCGTCCCCGTACCGTTATCGGTGGCACCGGAGGCGCCGTCCCACGAGTCCAGGTGCGCCGAGAGCAGGATATACTCGTCGGGCTTCTCCGATCCCTTGAGTTCGCCAACGACGTTGAACATCGGAGCGTCTGCCGTCTGCTCGGAGCGGGCATCGAGTCGCAGCCGAGGTCCCTGCCCGTTCGCGGCGAGGCGGTGGAGGAGGCCGTAGTCCTCGCAGCTCACGTCGAGGACCGGGACGGTGCGCGTATTGGCGCTGAAGATCTTGTTCACCCCCCACCCTCCCGACCAGAGGGAGGTGAGCACACCGGCGGCGCCTCCCGCTTCGAGTACGGCGAAGGCGTCGCGCCCGAGCCGCTGCGCCCGCTGGTTCCAGGTGCGCTTGAGCGAATCGCGCGACGCCTTCATCGTTGCGACCGTCGCCGGGCGTGCCAGTCGCTCCCAGTTCTCGTCCGGGCGACAGGTGGGCTCGGGGGCGGAGAGAAGGACGAACTTCCCCTTGACGTTAGGCAGCCACGCCCGGGCCGCGGCGCTGTCGGCCAGTTCGGGAATGACAACCACGGCGCCCTCGACCGGACGTGTCGTCCCCGGACTCCATGCCAGCAGCATCGCGTCGAGCGTGCGCTCGCGGGGGGCGATGAGGTCGACGTGCGTGTAGTGGCGCTTCCACCCGCGCCAGGTGCCGTACTGCTCCTTTCGCACCGCGATCCCCCACGCCCGGTAGCGCGACGCCACCCAGTCGGTCGCCGCCAGAAAGCCCGGAGTCCCGGACAAACGTGGGCCGATGGAATCGGCGAGGACCTGCGCCAGCGTGGCCACCTGCGACTTGCCGGTCATCCCTTCGTCCCAGATGCGGCGTATCACCGGATCGCTGGTCGGAAAAGTCTGCGCACGAGCGCATGGCGCCGTCATGGCGACAGCTATGGCAATCGCGAGGTGAGAGGTGGTGCGACGCATCACGACAGGCTCCGGAATGACGGGGGAATCGCAGACGTGCTCAACGCTACAGGCGCTCCCCCACGGCTGGCAATCGCCGCCGACCGTGGATGAGCCGCGTGCCCCGAGGGACGAGGAGAGGTCGCCGGCGCGCGCGCCCGTAGGCTAGGGTGCAAGGAAGAGAGGCGCCCCGGGTCCCGTCGGCAGCTGCAACATGACCCACAGCACCAGCATCAGCGTCCAGGCGAGCAGGTTGGCAAAGGAGTAGGGCAGCATCGTTGCCGTCAGCGTCCCGATGCCGGCCTTCGGCATGTAGCGCTGGAAGAAGAGCAGCACGAGCGGAAAGTTCGACGACAGCGGGGTCACGATATTCGTCAGGCTGTCGCCGACCCGGTACGCGGTCTGCGTCAGCTCGGGCGAGTAGTCTAGGAGCATGAACATCGGCACCAGCACCGGGCCAAGCATCGCCCACTTGGCGGACGACGAGCCCAGAAGGATGTTGATCAGCCCGGTCATCACGACGAGCGCGATGAGGAGCGGGATAGGGCCGAGCTGAAGCGCGCGCAGGAACAGGGCCCCCTTCACGGCCAGGATCACGCCGAGGTTGGACCAGGCAAACACGTTGACAAACTGCGCAATGAAGAAAATAATGACCGTGTAGCCGGCGATCAGCTCCATGTTCTTCTGCATGCCGCGATACACGTCCACGTCGCTGCGGATCGACCCCGCCACCACGCCGTAGACCAGCCCCGGCACCAGGCCGAAGACGAAGATCCAGCTCACCAGTCCGCGCAGGAAGAACGAGCCGATGAAGCCGGGGCGCGTCGGGTCCTGCAGGAAGCCGTCGGCCGGGACCAGCCCCCAGATCACCAGCGCGACCAGCGCAGCAGTGGCGACGAGCGCCCATCGCAGCCCACGCCACTCCGCGCACGTGAGCGGCTCGGCCTGCTCCGGGACCATGTCGCCGGTGTATTGGCCGAGGCGCGGCTCCACAATCCGCTCGGTGACCAACGTTCCCGTGAGGGTGACCAGGAAGACCGAGGACGAGAGGAAATAGTAGCTCGCCATCGGCGTGACGACGTACGCCGGATCGATGATGCGCGCCGCTTCCTGCGTGAGACCGGCGAGAATTACATCGGTGGGCGAGAGGAGCAGGTTCGCGGCAAAGCCCCCCGAGACCCCGGCGAAGGCGGCCGCAAGTCCAGTCAACGGATTTCGGCCCGCGCTGTGGAAGAGCGCGGCGCTCAGCGGGAGGAGGAGGACGTAGCCCACGTCGCCTGCCGTGCTCGACGTCGCGCCGATGAAGACCACGATCAGCGTGAGCATTCTCGGCGGCGTCGCCCCGATGATGACCCGAACCACCGCCCCCAGAAATCCGCTGTGCTCAGCGACGGACAAGCCGAGGAGAGAGACGAGTACAGGTCCGAACGGTGCGAAGTTGATGAAGTTCGGCAGGAGTCCAAGCACGAGGCGCTGCGCGCCGTCGGCGGAGAGGAGGTTCACCACACGCGCTGCCTCTCCGGTCGCCGGGTGCGTCACGCTCACCCCCATCGCATGCAGCACCCACGAGAGCACGACCACCACCACCGAGAGGATCACGAAGAGCGACGCTGGGTGCGGCAGGGCATTCCCCGCACGCTCCACCAGGTCGAGGGCGCGCAGCAGCCGTCCGCGCGATGCAGCTGGCGGAGTCGATCGGTCGTTTGGTTCCTCGTCGCCCGGTGACGTCATGCGGTGCCGTGCGACGCGCGGTCCGCGACCGCTCGGTCGGCGATGGCATGCAGGAAGGCCGTGCAGCACGCCTGCAATTCGGCGAAGCGCGTGCCGCGCGAGATAGTCGCTTCGTCCATGTAGAGGGCGCGGTTGAATTCCACCTGGACGCTGTGGCGCCCCGTCGCGGGATCGCCAGCGCACGCAACGATGTCGCCCCCCTGGTACGGATCGTTCACCCGCGTCCTGTATCCGCGCGCGCGAAACCAGTCGGCGACCCAGCGGGTGTGGGCAGGGTCGGCGGTCATCCCGCGCCGGTCGCTCACCACCACGTCGGCACGCGCGGCTCCTGCATCGAGATTCATCGCGTTGCCCCGCGACTTCATGGAGTGCGCGTTGATATGCCAGACCACCCCAAACTGCGCGTGCAGGCGAGACAGTTCCTGGTCGAGCGCGGCTCGGTACGGGGCATGGCAGGTGGCGATCCGCCGCTGCACCTCGTCCACGCGCAACAATCGATCGTACATCGGGACGCCCGGGAGTGCGCTCCGGCGGATCAGTCCCATGCCGCGTTCCGAATAAGCGGTCGGGGCGAGGAGGCTAGGCCAGGGCTCGGCCAGCAGCTCGGAGTCGATGTCGTCGACGGCGCGATTGGCGTCGATGTAGGCGCGCGGAAAGCGCGCGACGATCAGCGTCGCTCCAGCCGCCGGAGCGCCGGACCACAGCTCATCGACGAAGGCGTCCCAGGTCGTGCTGATCGCGTCACGCGGCGCCACCGTGCAGAAGTCCGCCGGCCACTCCATTCCGCTGTGGGGCGAATCCACCAGCACCGCCGCGGGTGCAACGGTCGGCTCGGCGATGCGAAAGGGGAGGAAGTCGTCCATGACGTCGGGGCGAAGGCAGCGAGGGGGACAACCTACCGCTCACCACCGCCGACGGCGACACCCCGACCCTTGTTGGTGGAACCGAAACGCGTGACACGCACCGATGCACGCATCATCCGCCGCGTGCATCATCTGTCGGCTAGGCGGGATCGACCCCTTGGTGCGTGAAGTAGGCGGCCACCTGATCGTGCGAGCCGGGACGCGTGTACACGTCGGGCAGTCGCGACTCAATCACCGAGGCGATCACCTCCGCCACCTCGTCGGCGTCCTGCGCGCCCGGGAGCTCGCGCGAATCCGGACCACCGTGCAGCGCCCTGAGCCCGAAGTCGGTGCGCACGATCCCGGGGGAAACGAGGGAGACGGCAATCCCCGGGTGCGTCGCCTCGAGTTCCGCGCGAAAGGTCGCCGTCAACGCGTTGAGGAAGTGCTTCGCCCCGCAGTACGCCGAGCGAAAGGTCGCGAACGGAACGCGGCCGAGCATCGACGAGATGTTGATCAGGTGACCGGCGTTGCGCGACTTGAAGTGCGGGAGCACCTCCTGCATGCCGTACAGCGCCGACTTCACGTTCACCCTCATGATGTCGTCGATGTCGTCGTCCGTCAGCTCGCTCGGCGCACGCGTGATCCCCTGCCCCACGTTGTTGATCCAGACGTCGATGCGGCCAAAGCGGGCCAGCGACGCCTCGACGACGCGGCGCACCTCGCTCCGCTGCGTGACGTCGGCAGCCAGCGACTGCGCCCGATCACCGAACGGCGAGGCGATGGCCTCGAGGGCGTGCGAGCGGCGCGCCACCAGGACCACCGACATCCCGCGGCTGGCGAGCAGCTGGGCAGTGGCGGCGCCAATTCCGGCGCTTGCACCGGTGACGACTACGACGGTGTCGGACATCTCGGGGGGTCGGCGTTCAGGGGAGGAAGCCGCGGGGTGATCGCGATAAGCTACCCGAGGTGCACCGAGAGTGCGTTCGGCTTCCGGAACTCATGACCGGAGGGTGGCGTCGAGCGCGCGAGATCGAGCCGGATCGCAGGACAGTCGTCGAGCAGGCGGCGGATGGCGAGGCGCGCTTCGAGTCGGGCCAGCGCGGCGCCGAGGCAGAAGTGGCGCCCAGCTCCGAAGGATGTGTGGGCGATCGTTTCCTTGCGCCAGGGATCGAAGCGGTCGGGATCGGCGTAGTGCGCCGGGTCTCGATTGATCGCCCCGAGCATGACCTGCACGAGCGCCTCGCGCGGGATCTCGATGCCACCCAGACTGGTCCGCTCCGGGACGTAGCGGGTACACGTTTGCACCGCTGGCTCCCACCGGAGCGATTCGTCGATGCAGCGCTCGAGGACGTCATCGCTGTCGCGCGCGCGGTTGAGGACGTCGGGGTGGGTCAGTAGCGCCCATAGCGCATTCGCGATCATCGCTTCGGTCGTCTCGATGCCGCCGAAGAGGATGATCAGAGCGTTGGAGCCGATCTCCCCGTCGTCCAGGAGGCGAGGGTGGGCGCCAGCGAGACCGCCGAGCAGCGTCTGCTCGGACGGATTCGGGGCGGCGAGACGAGGGGCGATCTCGTCGCGAAAGGCCTGTGCCGCCGCGTGCGCGCGCGTCCGTGTCACCGGATCGCGCGCATAGTTCATCAGCGCGTCGGCAAACGTTTCATACCAGGCACGCAGTTGCCCATCAAGCGTCGCCGGGAGGCCGATGACCCGGGCGATCGTCGAGACCGCAACCGGGGCGGCATACGCCGATCGCAGCTCGATCACCTCGGACCGAGACAGCATCGCTGCCCGCGCGTCCACGATTTCCTGCACCATGCGTCGCGAGGCGTCTACGGCGCGCGCATTGAACGGCGGAGCGCATGCAGACTTGTAGCGTCGCTGGAGCTCGCCCTCGGTGCTCAGCATCTGCGGCCCGAACGTATCGCGGATCGGCGATATCGGCTCGTCGGTCCGAAAACGCTCGGGATCGCGCAGGACCTCAAGGGCCAGAGCTCGGCTAGTCACCAGCCACTGCCCGATCGCCGGTGCCCAGGTGACCGGCTCGCTGGGACGCAGCCGGTGAAAGATCGGATACGGATCGCCGGATAGCTGCTGCTGGGTAACGGTGGCGCCGATCGGAAAGTGGTGCACGCGGGAGCGAGGCTGGAAGAGATTAGGGCCGGAAAGGTGAACCAACGCCCGGCCGGCCGAAACCCGCCCTCACTCAAAGTCGGTGTTGACAGGTGACCATTTAGTCACCTATAATCGCGGCGTGACTGACGACGACCTGGTGTTCAAGGCGCTCGGCGACCCGACGCGACGCTTCCTGCTCGACCGACTCTTCGAACGTGACGGCCGCACGCTCGGGGATCTCGGGTCAGAACTGGAGCTCACGCGCTTCGGGGTCATGAAGCACCTCCGCGTACTCGAGGACGCGGGGCTGGTGATCTCGCGAAAGGAGGGGCGGGAGAAGCGGCACTTTCTCAATCCCGTCCCCATCCGGCTCATCCACGACCGATGGATCGACAAGTACACGGAGCGCCGCGTCTCGGCGCTGACCTCACTGAAAAGCGAATTGGAGAAGGAGGCATGACTACAGCGAAGCAGCAATCCACGACAACGCAGATGTATCGCGTCTACATCAAGGCGACGCCCGAGGCGATCTGGGAGGCGATCACCAAACCGGAGTGGTCGGCGCGCTACGGCTTCGGCGGATTTGTGTCCTACGATCTCCGCAAGGGAGGGCGGTACACCGTTCGCCCTTCGGCCGAGTTTCGAGCAGGCGCCGAGGCGCGGGGCAATCGGCTCCCGGAGGTTATTATCGACGGTGAAGTGCTGGAGTGCGACCCGCCGCGCAAGCTGGTGACCACCTTCCGCATGCTCATGGACGAGCGGCTGGCGTCGGAAGGGTTCACGCGCATCACGCACGAGATTGCCCCGGGGGCGAACGGGGTCTGCTCGCTGTCGCTGACGCACGAACTCGAGGGTGCGCCGAGTCTGGCGGCGATCCTCAGCGGGGCGTTCGAGGCGCAGGGAGCCGGCGGCGGACACGCTTGGGTCCTCAGCGACCTCAAGACATTGCTGGAAACCGGGAAGTCGTTCGCCGATTGAAGCGGATACCCGGTCGATCGTACGCGCGACGGCGAGAGGTCGTGGCGCGAACGTACGAAGCCCCCGCCGCGGCGGGGGCTTCGTCTGCCGGCTTCACGCTGCAGCACCCATGCGTGCGACGCCGACGCGACATGCCTAACGCCAGGTATCGATCACCCGTTCCGCAATGCGTCCGAGCGTCGCCTCGAGCTCGAAGAAGTTGCCGGTGTTCTGATTGGTGAACACGCTCACGATCGACGGTCCGCCCGGATAGAAGATGATCCCGACGTCGTTCCCTGCGATCGGCGGCCAGTCGCCGGTCTTGTGGGCGATCTGCGCCCGGAACTGGATGCGCTGCGGCAGGCGGGAAGAATAGAATTGCTGGCGGAGGATGCCGAGCATCGCCTCGCTGGACTCCTTCGAGGCGTAGCTCGCGTTGAGGATGCCCTCCAGCAGGCCGGCCATCTCGCGCGCGGTCGTACGCCCGAGCCAGCGCGCGGAGTCGCCCTCCAGGGCAAAGCTGCGGGTGGAGGCGCCCGAGTCGTCAGGGAAACCGCGCGTGTAAACCTCGCGGTCGGTCATGGACGCGTTCTTCGTGCCGGCCGCGATCCAGACTTCGCGAAAGAGTTCCCCTGTGCTGCGCAGGAGTCGCGTCTCCTTGTAGCCCAGCTCGGCCAGCATCGCGTTCACCCGATCGCGTCCGACCGTGCGGATCATGATGTCGGTGGCGGTGTTGTCGCTGGTGATGATCATCTGCTCGATGATGTCGCGATAGGTCGGGTTGAGCCCGACCTCGAACGTCTGGAGCAGTCCGCTCCCTCTACGCAGGTCCTCGACGCGGATGGTATAGCGCTTTGCGAGGTCGAGCTTCCCCGCCTCCGCGTCGCGGAAGGCAAGGATCATGATCGGGATCTTGATGACGCTCAACGTGTTCATCGGCACATCGGCGCGCAGGGCGATCGTGCGCCCCGAGGGGACGTGCTTGGCGTAGATCGAGCTCTTGGCCTGGAGGGCATTCAGCTGCGCCGCAACATACGCCTCGAGCCCCTGCGCGCGGAGCGCGGGTGCGGCGAGTGCAGATGATGCAACGAGCAGGAGGAGCGACGGGCGACGTAGTCTGATCATGAGAAGCGAGAGCCGGTGGGATGGAGGAAGATGGACGTACGTGGTGCGCCGGCACGGCGTGGCGACGCAAGCTGCGGGAAGGCACCCGGTGGTGTACGGCCCGGTACCGCCGACCACCACGGTGGTCGATTACCGATGCCATGCCTGTCGCGAGAGAAGTTGTCCCGACCCCGCGGCGCCGAGCACCGCCCCCGCGTCCACCACGACCTCACCTCTCCGCACGACGGTGACGGGCCAGCCCGTCACCTGCCATCCTTCGTACGGCGAGTAGTCGGATTTGGAGTGATCGTTGGCGGCAAGTACCGGCGCGCTCTTGCGCGGGTCCCAGATGGCGACGTCGGCATCGGCGCCGGCGCGTATGACGCCCTTTCGCGGATACAAGCCGAAGATCCGGGCCGCGTTGGTGGACGTCGTCTCCACGAAGCGCGGCAGCGAGAGCTTGCGCTTCCCTACGCCTTCGGAGAAGTACATCGGCAGGACGAACTGCAGGTCGCTCGCTCCCGGGCGGACACGCGCGATCGAGAGCGAAGGATCGAGCTTCTGCGCGCGCGTCCACGGCGCGTGGTCGGTCGCGAGGACGTCGATGCGGCCGTCGATCAGCCCGCGGAACATCGCATCGACGTCGGCACGCGGTCGCAGCGGGGGCTGCCCGACGTAGAGCTGATAGTCGGGGCCGCGCAGCTTTGATTCGTCCAGGTGGATGAAGAGCGGGCGCGTCTCGAGATACAGCGGAAGGCCGGCGGCGCGCGCCGTGTGGCAGGCGTCGAGCGCGCGCGCCGAGGACATGTGCACGAGATAGACGGGCGCCCGGGTGCTTTCGCAGAGTGCAGCCGCCTGCTGTGTCGCCGCGATCTCGGCGATCACGGGTCGCGACTCGATGTAGTGATCGAGCGAGGTCTGCCCCGCGGCGGTGAGGCGGCGCACCGCGGCGGCCAGCAGCGCTCCGTCCTCGCAGTGCATCATCGTCACCACACCGGCTTCGCCCGCCGCCTCCAGGACCTTGATCACCATGTCGAGCTGCGCCTCGAAGTCGGCGCGCATCATGTAGAACTTGATGCTGGGCTGTCCGCGCTCGACGAGGCGTGGAAGGAGCGCGACCAACTCATCGCTCGGTGGCCAAATCGCCGAGTGCAAGATGACGTCGGCGATCGCCTCGGCTTGCACCGTGGCCGCCATGCGGTCGAGGGCGGTGAGCGCCGTCTCGCCCTCGCGCGGCGTGGAGAAGGTGCCGACGGTGGTGATCCCTCCCGCGAGTGCCGCCATCGACCCGCTGGTCATGTCGTCGACGAAGCCGGGATGCAGGTGCGTGTGAGGATCGATCCCTCCCGGCAGGACGAGCATCCCCCGCGCCTCGATCACCCGCGCCCCATCGCCAGGCGCAAGCCGACGCCCCACCTCGGCGATGGTCGCGCCGACGATTCGCACGTCCGCGTCGGCGACGCCGTCGGCGTTTACCACACGCCCGCCCCGAATCAAGAGTTCGTTCGCGCGTCGATCCCCGGGCGCCCTTCGCCCGGCTGGCGCGACGGCCGCGCCGATAGTGTGAGGCGCGGCAATCGTAGCCACCCCGGCAACCGCCAGGGCGCGGACCATTTCGCGACGTGAGAACTCGGCAGGCACGGGGCTATCGGGAGGAGGGAGACGGAAGGAATCGCCGGACGGACAGCGGATCGAGCGCTCCCCGATACTATCGATGCGCACGCTCCTCCGCGCCACGCCCGGCAGCAACTCGGCGTCCGCCACGTCCGCACCCGCGGTCCCACACTCCCGTCCCCCGTCTCCCGCCCGCCCGCCCGCCCGCCCGCCCGCGCCCCCCTCGCCCTCCCCATCATCACGCGCTATCGTGCCGCCGACGCCTTCGCCCGACCGCTCCTCCCACCACCTCCCGCGAGCTCCATGCAGCGTTCCAACGTTCGACCGTGCGCCCTCCTGCTCCTCGCCTCCTCGCTGGCGGCCTCCGCGCCTCCGGTGCCGGCACAGGGCAAGCGACCGAGTGCCGCCCCGCTGTCGGTGGTGGAGGCTTCCATCCCGACGCTTCAGGAGGCGCTGGCGCAGAAGCGAGTCACCTCGCGCGAGCTGGTCCTCCAGTATCTCGCGCGAATCGGGATGTATGAGGATCGGCTCCACGCGGTGATCTATGTCAACCCGAACGCGCTGGCCGAGGCGGAGGTGCTGGATCGCGAACGCGCGCAGGGAAGACTTCGTGGCCCCCTGCATGGCATCCCGGTCGCGCTCAAGGACAACATTCACACGAACGACATGCCGACGACCGGTGGAGCGCTCGCCTTCGCCGACTTCGTGCCCTCGTACGATGCCACGCTCACGAAGAATCTGCGGGACGCCGGCGCGATCATCCTCGCGAAGACGCAGATGACGGAGCTGGCGAACTTCATCGCCAGTGGAATGCCGGGGAATTACAACGGCCTCAACGGCTATGGGATGAATCCATGGGATCCGCGGCGCGACCCGCGTGAGGCGTTCTTCGACGGACGCCCGGTCCTGACCACCGGGGGATCCAGCTCGGGCGTGGGGACGAATGTCTCGTTCTGGGCGGGGAACGTGGGGACGGAGACGTCGGGTTCGATCCTGTCGCCGGCCCACCAGAACATGCTCGTCGGCCTCAAGCCGACGGTGGGACGGGTGAGCCGTTACGGCGTCATACCGATCACGGCCGACCAGGACACCCCCGGCCCGATCACACGGACCGTCGCCGACGCGGCGATCATGCTCGGCGCCATGGAGGGGGCGACCCCCGACCCGAACGATCCCGCGACGACACGCTGCCCGCCACCTGCGGGGCGCGACTACACCAGGTTCCTGAACCCCAAGGGGCTCGCCGGCGCCCGCATCGGCATCCCGCGCGCCTACTTTTATGACCGCCTCGCCGTTCCCGGGAGCAGCAACCCGCGCGGCGGGCTCTCCGACGCGCAGCGGGCCGCGATGGACGAGGTGATCGCCACGCTCAAGGCCCAGGGGGCGGTGATCGTCGACCCGGCCGACATCCCGAGCGTCACCGAACCGGTCGCCAGCAACAACTTCCTCAACTGGAACACGTGCGGGGGCCCTGATGCCGGCAAGGGGCGTGACGCCGACTGCTCGATCGCGTTCAAGTACGGCATGAAGCGCGACTTCAACAGCTGGCTTGCATCGTTAGGCGATCGGGCGCCGGTGAAGACCCTCACCGAGCTACGACAGTGGAACATCGCGCACCAGCGTGCCGGGGCCATCAAGTACGGGCAGGCGAACCTCGACGTCTCCGACGAGATGGAGCTGCAGGCGGACCGAGCGCGCTACGAGGCAGATCGCCGCAAGGACATCCTGCTCTCAGCGACCAATGGTATCGACGCGACGATGCGCACCCATTCGCTCGACGCCCTGCTCTTCCCGGGGGTCAGCAGTGCCGGCCTCGGCGCGAAGCCGGGCTACCCCACGATCACCGTTCCCTACGCCTTAGTCCCCGTACCCCGGGGGACGGGCGCCCAGGCCTTTCCCGATGGATTCGAGCCGGCGCCGGCGCCCTTCGGCGTAAGCTTTACCGCGTCGGCGTGCAGCGAGCCGAAGCTCATCGAGCTCGCGTACGCCTTCGAGCAGGCGACGCAGAAGCGCCACGCGCCGCCGCTCTTCCCTTAAGCAGCGCCTGCTGTTCTGCGAGCCGGCGCCACTCCGCGCGGCGCCGGCCGCCCTACATCACACCGCGCCGTTCGGCCGCCCGTTCGGGGACGCCGCGGCGTCAACCGGGGCGGTGACGACCTGGTCGATGATGCCGTACGCAACCGCCTCCTCCGCCGACATGTGCCGGTCGCGATCGAAGTCGCGCTCGATCTGCTCCACGGGGCGCCCGGTGTGCTCCGACAGTATTCGGTTCACCTGACTGCGCAGGTAGACGATTTCCCTCGCCTGGATCTCGATCTCCGACGCCGAGCCTCCGCCCCCCTGCTGCGACGGCTGGTGCTGCATGATGCGCGCGTGCGGCAGTGCGAAGCGCTTCCCCTTGGCCCCGCCGGCGAGGAGGAAGCACCCCATGCTCGCCGCCATGCCCATGCAGATCGTGCTGACAGGTGAGCGGACGAACTGCATGGTGTCGTAGATCGCCATTCCCGCGGTGACGCTTCCACCCGGGGAATTGATGTACAGGTGGATGTCGCGCCCGGGGTTATCGGCGTCGAGGAAGAGGAGCTGGGCGATGATGATGTTGGCGACGTCGTCGTTGACCGCGGTGCCTAGCATCACGATGCGGTCGAGGAGCAGGCGGCTGAAGATGTCGTACTGCCGCTCGCCCCGGCTGGAGCGCTCGATGACCGACGGGGGAAAGATCGTGGACATGGCAGGAAGGGAGGGTCGTGGTTGAGTGCCTAACGCTAATACGAGGTCGACGTGACGAAGAGTTCGGCGAGCGCGGCGAGGCGTGCATGCCAGTCGATCGTGGTGGTGGCCGTCCCCTGCATCGTCACTCGGGAGGGGAGCGGCGATCCGGAAACGTGCGTCACGGTCAGACGGGTCCCGCGGTCGCCATGCAGCCAGATGGGCTCGAGGTCGTAGCGGACCGTCGAGCCGGGCGGCAGGCCGGGGCCGACGTGCCATCGCAGTTCGAGCACGCGCGGCGCGTCGAGGGTGACCAGCTCGCCACTCAGCTCCCCCTCGACTCCGTCAGGCGCAATCGTGCGGGCGCGCCAGGCACCACCCGGCAGCATATCCACCCGCCAGTCCTGCGTCGCGCCGTCGCCCGGGGGGAGGAACCACTCCGCGAGCGCCTGCGGGTCGAGTAGCGCCTCGAACACCTCCTCGGGAGGCGCGGCGATCTCTTCGGAGGCCTGACCAAGCAATGGGCAGTCGTCTGTCATCTGCTGCTCCTGGTGAGCGCCGCGTGAGCGGCTCCTCTACGGTTCATGTGCGTTGCTTCTTCCCTTCGACGTGTCGCTTGAGCGAGGCGAGGTTCTCCTCCCAGTAGCCCTGATACCCCCGTGCCCACTCCACGACGCCGCGAAGAGGGAGCGGGTCGAGCCGATAGCAGCGCTGGCGTGCATCGGCTCCGCCACGACGCTCCTGCACCAGCCGGGCGTCACGCAGCACCCGCAGGTGTCGTGAGACGGCCGGCGCGCTGATGTCGAACGCCGCAGCAAGCTCAGCGAACGGCGTCTCGCCACGACGCAATCGATCGAGAATGGCGCGCCGCGTGGGATCGGCGATCGCGAGGAAGGGGTCGGACGAGGATTGGAGTCTCGGCATCACCGTGATAAATAACCGAAACGTTATTCAACGCCAAGTCCCAGCGGCGCAAGACTTGTTCTTCCGGTTCCCCGCGGCGAATCTCAGAGTCTGGCGCGTCAACCGAGCCGGAGCTGCGATCTGCTCGGCGCGTCCTCCTTCCCGACACCCCGAGGTGTCACGTGCGTCGTAGCAGAGCCCCCCTGGCCATCGCCCTCGCGATCGCCGCCGTCGTGTTCATCGGCATTCCGGCCGGCAGCAGCTTCTTCGTCGACCTCTGGTGGTTCCGAGAAATCGGCTACCAGGTTGTCTTCGTGAAGCAGCTGACGGTGCGCGCCCTGCTCTTCCTGATTGGGGCTGCGGTGGCGAGCGCGTCGCTCTTCCTCACGCTCCGGATCGCACAGCGCGGCGTCGTTCCCGATCCCGTACTGATCCACGTGGGCGACTCGGCGCCCCCGTTCGACGTCTCGGGGGCCTCGCGCCGGTTGCGACTCCCGCTGGCCATCGTGCTGGGCGTCTTCTTCGGCCTCGGGACCAGCGCCTCGTGGGAGACGGTCCTCCAGTGGATGCATCGTACGCCATTCGGCGTCACCGATCCCGTCTTCGGACGGGACATCGGGTATTACGTCTTCACCCTGCCGGCGATTTCGCTCGTGCTGGGGCTGCTGTCGACGCTGGCGATCCTCGCGCTGATCGCCACCATCCCGGTCTACTTCTTTCGCGGCGACGTCGTCATGGCGCCCCGTCGGCTGCGCATCGAGCCCGCTGCCGGCATGCATCTGGCACTGCTGTTGGCCATCGTTTTCATCCTTACCGCACTGCGACTCTGGCTGGTCGATAGCGCCGGGCTGCTCTATTCAACGACTGGGCCGCTCGTCGGCGCCAGCTACACCGACCTGCACGCCACCCTCCCCGCGATTCGACTTTCGGCCGTGCTGGCGTTGGTTGTCGCGATCGTCATGCTGATCGGCGGGATGCGCCGGCAGCTCGGTTGGTATGGATTCCTTGCGATCGGGAGCTACTTCGTCGTCGCCGTGATCGGTCGGGGGGTGGTGCCAACGCTCATGCAGAAGTTCGTGGTGGCCCCGACCGAGCTGACGCGCGAGCGACCCTACCTCGCGTCGCACATCGGCGCGACGCGTGAGGCATGGGGCATCGATAGCGTGGAATCGCGCGAACTGGTGGGAGAGAAGAACCTGACGATCGCCTCCCTGCGGGCCAATGCGCCAACGATCGACAACGTCCGGTTGTGGGACCGGGCCCCGCTCCTGCGGACGTTCGGGCAGATCCAGGAGATCCGGACCTACTACGACTTCGTCTCGGTCGATGACGACCGCTACTGGATCGACGGCAAGTATCGTCAGGTCCTGCTCTCACCCCGCGAGCTCAACGCCGCGTCGCTCCCGACGCGCACGTTCATCAACGAGCACCTGACCTTCACGCACGGGATGGGGCTGACGATGAGCCCCGTCAACGAGGTGACGACGCAGGGGCTCCCGGTCCTCCTGGTGAAGGACCTGCCGCCGTCGACGACCGGGTCGCTCAAGGTATCGCGCCCACAGATCTATTACGGGGAGCTCGCCAGCGACTTCGTCTTCACCGGGACACGACAGCGGGAGTTCGACTTCCCCTCGGGGGAAGAAAATATCTACACAGCCTATGCTGGAACGGGGGGCGTGCGGGTGGGGAACTTCCTGCGCCGCACCGTGCTGGCGCTCCACTTCGGCTCCTCGAAGATCCTGCTATCCGGCGACATCACCGACTCGAGCCGGATCCTGTACCATCGCAACATCGTCGAGCGGGTGCAGACCGCACTCCCGTTCCTGCGGCTCGACCGTGATCCCTACCTCGTCCTGGCCGACGACGGGACGCTCAAGTGGATCCAGGACGCCTACACCGCTACGAGCCGCTACCCATACTCCTACCGCGCCCCCGACAACACGAGCTACATGCGGAACAGCGTGAAGGTCGTGATCGACGCCTACGACGGCTCGCTCTCCGCGTACGTCAGCGCGCCGAACGACCCGCTGATCACCACCTGGTCGAAGGTCTTTCCCGGGATCTTTCTCCCGCTCGACAGCATGCGCGCCGACCTGCGCGCGCACGTGCGCTACCCGGACGACCTGTTCCGCATGCAGACGTCGCTCTATGCGACGTACCACATGGACAACCCCGAGGAGTTCTACCACCGGGAGGACCAGTGGCAGGTCCCGGTCGTGACGCGCCCCGACGAGGCGGTGCCCTTCATGCGCCACATCATCATGCGGCTGCCGGACGAGCCAAAGGCGGAATACATCTACATGGCGCCATTCACCCCGCGCGGAAAGGACAACCTGGCGGCGTGGATGGTGGCCCGCAACGACGGGGAAAACTACGGCATGCTGCGCGTGTACCGGTTCCCGCGGCAGTCGCTGATCTTCGGGCCACGGCAGATCGAGAACCGGATCAACCAGGACACCGAGATCGCCCGACAGGTCTCCCTCTGGGACCAGCGCGGTTCGGAAGTCATCCGCGGTGACCTGCTGGTAATCCCGATCGACGAGGCGCTCCTCTACGTGCAGCCGCTGTACCTGCAGGCAGAGGGGGGACGCATCCCCGAGCTGAAGCGCGTGCTCGTCGCGTACGGAAACCAGGTGGTGATGCGTGAGACCCTCGACCTGGCGCTCCAGGCGCTCTTTGCCGGCGGTGGCGACGCGCCGATTTCCCAGAGCGTGTCCGCGGTTGCCGATGCCGGTACGACGCCCGCGGGGGCCGCGCCACAGGGCTCTATGGAGCTGCAGCAGTTGGTCGTCGAGGCAAGGCGCAGATATCAGGCGGCGGTCGAGGCGCAGCGCGAGGGCGATTGGACTCGCTACGGCGAGGAGCTTCGTCGGCTGGGAGAGCTGCTGGAACGCATGGGGCGCGATAACTAGCGCTTTTTGGTCCCGCCGCGTCTGGTCGGCGAGACCGTGAATTCGCGCAACGCCAGCCGACCCACCTGCTGCGCCTGCGTCGGCGTCGGCGTCGGCCAAACGTTGCGCCGCGGTGATCGTGGCCGCACGGAGCGTCGCGTTGCGCCTGCCGATCGCGCGTACCGCCCAGCTGATCCCCTTGCCGACGAGGTGCCGCTCGTCAGGGGCCGCGCGCTCGATGAGCGCGAGCGCACGGAGGAAAGGCTCGTCGGGGGCGGACTTGTCGTGCAGCGCGACGCACGCGAGCAGGGCGAACGCCGCGCGCTTCACGAACTCGGGGCGCGCCGTGCTCCACTGCTCGACCTTGCGCCAGGCGTGTGGGGTGCGGTCGAAGAGGTGAAAGCAGACCGTGTCGCAGATCCCCCAGTTGTCAAAGTCCCGCGCCCACCGATCCATCTGCGCCGCAGTCACGCGCGATGGTTCGTCGACAAAAGAGGTGAGCAGCCGAGCCTCATACCAACCCGTCGCCCAAAGCGCGATGGCGAGATCGTGTTCGCGGCCAAGCTCCTGGCCCTTCTGCTTCACGTGCGCCATCGAGACGCCGAATGCCTTCGGCGCGGTGATACCGTAACGCGTGAGCAATTCGGTGCGCGCGCGGTCGCTCCCGCGACGCTCCCGCCACGCCAGCACCTCTGCCACACGTACATCGATCGCACTCGTGGCCTCGCCTCGTCGGTCAGTCGCCGCAGGCAACGCCGTACCAATACGCGACCCGGCACCTGAAGCAAGGGCGGCTGCGGGCGGGGCGGGGGCTCGTCACGGGACGTAGGGCGCACCCGCCGGCAAGTGTTCGTGCAGGTAGCGAGCGAGCAGGGTGTAGAGGTGCACCGTCGTCCCCTTGCCTTCGTAGATCCCGTGGGTGCGGTTGGGATACTCCATCATCGTGAACGCCTTGTTGGCGGCGATGAGCGCGTTGATCAACTGCTCGGTCCCCTGAAAGTGGACGTTGTCGTCGCCGGAGCCGTGCACTAGCAGGAGGTCGCCGCGTAGCCCGTCGACGAAGTTGATCGCCGAGGCGTCGCGATAGGCGAGCGAATCGGTCGAAGGGAGTCCGACGTAGCGCTCCTGATAGATCGTATCGTAGTTGTGCACGTCGGCGACGGGAGCGACCGACATCCCCATGCGGTAGACGTCGGGCGCACGGAACATGAGCAGGAGGGTAGAGGAGCCGCCACCGCTCCACCCCCACACGCCGACGCGCGAGGAGTCGATGTACGGGCGCCGCGCGATAGCGCGTGCGGCCGCCGACTGTTCCTTCACGCGGATCGCCCCGAACTGGTTGAGCACGGCCTTGCGCCAGGCGCGTCCCCGCGGGGCCGGCGTCCCGCGGTTGTCGACACTGGCCACGATGTATCCCTGTTGCGTCAGCATGAGGTGCCAGAGCCAAGTATTGCCGCCCCACACATCGCGCACCGTCTGGGCGGCCGGCTCGCCGTACACCTGAAACAGGATGGGATACTTCCGCGTGGAGTCGAAGCCGGGAGGCTTCATCATCCAGCCGTCGAGCATGACGCCGTCCCCGACGTCAACGCGGAAGAACTCCGACGTTCCCTGCGCAACGGTCGCCAGCCGCTCCTTCAACGCACGGTTCGAGACCAGGGTGCGCGCCACAGTGTGCGACGGGAGCTGGACGATGTCGACGGTCGGCGGACTTCCCCAGCTACTGGCCGTATGCACCGCCCATGCTCCGCCAGGTGCAATCTCGTAGGCATGCGTTCCGCGCGCCGAGTCCGGCGTGACGCGTTCGGGAGGCGCCTTGCCATCGAGCCGGACGCGCCAGAGAGACAGCTGCGTGGCGTTGGTCGGGGAGCCATCAAAGTAGAGCCAGCGGTTCTCGGCATCGACGTGCACGACCCGCATCACGTCGTAGTCGCCAGGGGTCACGAGTCGCGTGGTGCCATCGCGTCCCACCAGGTATGCATGCCGCCATCCATCGCGCTCGCTGAGCCACAGGAACGACGCGCCATCGTCGAACCAGTGCAGTGACGGGCCCGGTCCGTATCCAACGTAGTCGTCCCAGATGTCGAGCCATGCGCTGTCGCGCTCCACGAGCACCTGGCGCACCGCCCCTGTCGCCGCATTGGCGAACCAGAGTGTGTTCTGCGTCTGGCGACGGTTGAGCTGCTGGACGGCGATCTCCGTCGCTCCGCCGGCCCAGTCCATGCGTGCGAGGTAGTTGTTGCGCGGGTCGCCTGGAATCTTGAGCCAGGTCGTGGCACCGCCCGCGGCGCTCACCACCCCAACGCGAGCGGCCGAATTGGTGGTCCCCGCTTTCGGATACTGAATCGGCGTAACGAAGGAGTAGAGCGAGTCGGTGTTGTTGAGCAGGAGGAAGTCGCGCACTCCAGTCGCGTCGAGCTGCCAGTAGGCGATGCGACGTCCATCCGGGCTCCAACGGAATCCGTCGCGGAGATAGAGCTCCTCCTCGTAGACCCAGTCGAAGGTGCCGTTGATCGTCGTGACCGAGCCATCGCGCGTCAGCGGGACGATCTGCCCCGTGACGAGCGTCTCGACGTACAGGTTGTGCTCCCGCACATAGGCCACGCGCGCGCCGTCCGGCGAGAACTTCGCGAACTGAAGCGTCGACGGCTTGGCCGCCGAGCCGCCGAGCTTATGCAGGGAATGCGTGGTGAGATCGAGGACCCAGAAATCGCCTCGCGTGTTGGCACGCCAGACCCGCGCCGAATTAGTGAACAACAGGAGTCGTCGGTGATCGGCGGACCATTCGTAGTCCTCCACCTCGAGCGGCGCGCCCTGTCCGCGCGGGATGAGCTGCGTGCTCGCCACCAGGACGCTGCGGCGCCCGGACGATGCGTCGTACCGGACGATGTCGCGCCCCGCAGCTGAAGCGGTGCCTTCAATCGCGGTGTAGGTACTGTCGTCGAGCCAGCGCACCTCGCTGGAGCGCTCGGGGCGGAACTCACCAGAGGCGAAGATGCGCTCGACGGTCAGCAACGGCGGCGCGGAGCTGCCCTGCGCCGCGAGCGACGACGCCGCGACGCACAGCAGCATCACATGGACGAGGGGACAAACGACGGAACGGGCGTACGGGCGCATGCGGAGCTCGGCTGGAGGCAGGCGCGCGAGCGCGACGCGCGGGCAACCCCGACGCGTCTGCTGCGAGAATCGCCCCAATATACGGCTGCGAGCCGCAGGCCACCCCGCGGCAGTGACAAGACTTCGCGACGCGCGGGTGGTGCTAGTTCCCCCCCAGCCGAAGCGCGTAACCCGCCCGCAGCACCACGCGATTCTGGCCGAGACGCACCCCCTGCCATTGAGAGCCGGTCGCATACTGGACGCCGACGCCAGCGATCAGCGCACGCCACGCGGAGCGCATCCCAAGTTCGCCGCCCACCACTCCCCGACGCACCGGCGCTTCGCCCTGCACTACGTCGTTCAGGCGGGTCTCGTTCACCGCGCGCCGCTTCCCCGCGA
This sequence comes from Gemmatimonadota bacterium, assembly GCA_040007995.1. Taxonomy (GTDB): domain Bacteria; phylum Gemmatimonadota; class Gemmatimonadetes; order Gemmatimonadales; family Gemmatimonadaceae; genus SCN-70-22. The sequence continues at coordinate 19,330 of JBDTUA010000052.1, forward strand.
ACGCTAGCAGCTCGGCGCGAAGCCACGTTGCAAGCGGCTGCTGCCACGTGGCGCCGACGGAGAAACGGGAGTCCGACGCGCGCGCACGATAGTCGGAGTTCGGCGGAGGATCATACACCGTAGGACGGTCCACACAGATGTCGATGCAGGATGCATAGAAGCGCAGGTTGCGACCCAGGCGATACTGGTCGAACTGCATCACGAATCCGCCGCGTCCTCCCCAGCGGGCAAAGAGCCTCGCATCGAGCCGCACTCCCGCGAACGGCTCCACCCACTCCTCCGCCTGAAGGCGTGCCACACGATCGGTGTGGACCGAGCCGCCCAGCACGGACAGCTCAAGCGTTCGTACCGATTGCCCCGAAAGCGCCGAGGGAAGCACGACGATCGCGAGGGCGACTAGCCCTCGGCGGCGGCTCACGGCTCGTTGCATGTGGGACGTCTGCGCGACGGGAGCGGTCGTTCGGGTCGGCGGCGAGAAACGACTTCGCAAGGATGGCGGCCCGGCGTGCGTGCGGTGCGTTCAACAAAGACGTTTCCGTCGCTCAATTCCTAGCAGGCGGGGTGACAGGTGCGCGGGCGGGCGGGCGGACAGTGGGCGGTCGGTGTGCCCTTCACGGGGTGTTGCGTGTGCGGCCTCCGATCGCGCGCTGGATCGGCGCAGCCTCCGTCAGCACGCCGAGAGGGGGCGATCGATTGCGGCGCAGTACACGATTGCGTCGTCACATCCGCTGATGTGTAGCCGAAATCTCCGGGCGAGTCGCGCCCTGCGCATGCGGACTGCGACATTACTTGGCAATTCGGCGTCGGTGGCGCATTATCGTTTGTATCGTGACGCCACTCGCGGCGCGAGCGGAATCTTTCGGGGGCTGCATCCCCCTTTCCTTGTTTGGAGCACACCAATGGCCACGGGCAAGAAGCGCACGGCGAAGAAGGCGGCGAAACGGGCGGTGAAGTCGGCGGAGAAGGGCGCCAAGGCCAAGTCGGCCGTGCGCTCCACGGTGACCCGTGCCTCGAAGCCCGCGAGCCGAAAGGGGGCGAAGAAGACTGCGAAGAGGACCGCGAAGAAGGCGGCGAAGCGGATGAAGAAGACGGCCGCGAAAAAGACCGTCACCAGGAAGGCGGCGTCCAGGAAGACTGTCGCGAAGAAGACGGCGCCGAAGAAGTCGCCCGCCAAGAAGTCGTCTGCCAAGAAGTCG
>JBDTUA010000053.1:0-20306 GCA_040007995.1 Gemmatimonadota bacterium
CGCCCGCACCCGCAACAGCTCGTCGTCCGTGGGGACGTCCGTGGGGACGTCCGTGTGAGCGCTCAGCCGAACATTCGTCGGAAGGTCGGCGCGCTCGTAACGGGAGAGCTCCGCGTGCGCATCGCGCCGCTCGTCCCCGCGCTCGTCGTCGATCGCGACCGTGTCGCGCGCGGTGGAATCGTCCTGCGCAGAGTCGGTGAAATCCACCTCTCCGTCGAGGACGAGGTACTGCCGGTGACAGATGGGACATCCCAGCACGCCGTCGACGATGTCACGTCCGTCGAACCGCGTCACCGAGGCAACCAGCCAGGTGTCATCGTGCGGCTGCGTACAGCGAAGGGAGTCGACGAGTTCGATGTGCATATGCGGGACGGTGCGACGCTGCCGGAACGGCAAGGAAAGATGACACCGGCACCGCCGAGATTCGACGCCCGGACATGCCGAGCGCCACGCTCGGTCGCGAGTCGTCGACGTCAGGCCCGGCCGAGTCGCAACTCGTCGATGTTCACGCTCGCTGGACGAGTCGCCACCCAGCTCACCGCGTCGGCGACGGCGTCGGCCGGCAGCATCTGCGCCCGCAGGGTGAAGCCGGAGCGCGCGTCCGGATCGATGGCGTCCCAGAGCGGAGTATCCACTGGCCCGGGCGACACTAACGAGACCCGTACGCCGGTGCCGCGCAGTTCCTGTCGCAGCACCTCGTGCATCGCCCGAGCGCCGAACTTTCCCGCAGCGTAGCCCGCATTCTCCGGAAAGACGGACCGATCGGCGACCGAACCGATCGTGATCAGGTGGCCGCTCCCGCGTGCGCGCATGGCGGGGACGAGCGCGTGCAACAAGCGATATGGCGCCACGAGGTTGATCTCGAGCATACGCTCGACGTCGGCGGTGGGCATCACCCCGATCGCGCCGAGGGCGAACTGTCCGGCGTTGTTGACGAGGAGGTGCGGTACCCCGAACGCGTCCTGCAGGTCGGCGAGCGCACGGACGACGTCATCCTCGATCGTCAGGTCGCAGGGGAGCGCGCGCGCCGACGCTCCGCAGGACGCGGCGGCTGCGATGAGCGACTCCCGGTGACGCGCGAGCAGTGCGACCCGTGCGCCACCAGCCGCGAGGGTCCGGGCGATCGCCAGTCCGATCCCTCGCGAGGCCCCGGTGACGACCGCGGTCATCCCTGCGAGTGCGTCCACGTCAGTGTCCGCTGCCGGAGGGATAGGCCAGTCGCAGGAACTCGTCGCGCGTCCGGGCGTCGTCGCGAAAGACGCCGAGCAGTGCGGAGGTGATCGTCTTCGAGTTCTGCTTCTCGACCCCGCGCATCATCATGCACAGGTGATAGGCCTCGATCACCACCCCCACACCGTGCGGGGCCAGCACGTCGCAGATCGCCTCGGCGATCTCACTCGTCAGGCGCTCCTGCACTTGCAGCCGGCGGGCGAACATGTCGACGATGCGGGGAAGCTTGCTCAACCCCACGATCTTGCCGTTCGGGATGTACGCGATGTGCGCCTTGCCGAAGAACGGGAGCATGTGATGCTCGCACATCGAGTAGAGCTCGATGTCACGCACCATCACCATGTTCTCGTGTTTCTCGGCGAAGACGCCCTCGCCCACCACGTCCTCGACGCGCATGCCGTAGCCACGCGTGAGGAACGCCATCGACCGCGCCACCCGGCTGGGTGTGCGTTCCAGCCCCTCGCGAGCCGGATCTTCGCCGAGCAGCTCGAGCTGGCGCCGGACGACGTTCTCGAACTCGAGCGCCCGCCCGTCGTCGGCCGGCGCCCCGTCGACGGCCGGGCGGCGGTCCGCCCGGACCATCAGCGGGGTGATCGCGCGCGCGCTGTCAGCGCCCTTCGTAATCGACATGATTGTTCTCCGTCTCCCAGAGTCGAAGCTTCGTTAGGCGCCCCGGACGCACGTGCGGCTGCAGCACACGCCAGATGGCGACGACCAGGTTTTCCGACGTCGGGTTGATGCCCCGCAGGAACTCAACGTCGAGGTTCAGGTTGCGATGGTCAAGCTGGTTGATGACCTCACGATCGACGATGTCCCGCAGCACGCTGAGGTCGACTACGTAGCCCGACACGGGATCCACCTCTCCCTCCACCGAGACCTCGAGCGCGTAGTTGTGACCGTGCCAATTGGGATTGTTGCACTTCCCGAACAGCGCGGCGTTTTCCGCGTCGCTGAGATCAGGATTGTGCACGCGATGGGCGGCGTTGAAGCGTAAGCGCCGCGTCACGGTCACGATGGGCATTCGTTGGAATCCGGGGGAAAGGGGGAGCTCGCGTGGACGGTCGATGCGGCGAGATGCGGCGAGATGCGGCGAACGGGACGTCTGCACGCGCTGGCCCGGTGCGACCCGGGGGCGGACGGCCGCCGGGGACGACCCTTCGTCCCATCCCCACGAGTGAAGTCGCCGAAGGCTGCGGATGTTCCCGGCAGGAGAGTATGTTTCGCTCCGGAAAACGCCGGAAGCAAGGCGAGGCTCCATCGGGTGATGGAGCCTCGCCAAGCGGGAACGAAGAGATTTTTTGAAGCCCAGGCGACAGGTATAAGATTCTCACCGCGCTTTCCGCCTTCCCCGCACTGGGGCATGACGTCGACCCGTTTGTTGAATCCCTTCGACGAGCTTATCGGCTCAAAAAGTCTGTCTCTCCGTCCCGATTCCCTGATTTCCGCCCGGAATGTATCGGGCGTCCCTCGACCGGTCAATTCGTCCATGGACCTCGGCATCGTCGCCGCGATCGCAATGCTCATCATTTGGGCGTTCGCCACGATTACCACAGAAGCATCGGGCTACGTACACGCGTTGCTCACGATCGGCGTCTTCCTGCTCATCTGGCGCGTCGTCGTCCTCGGGACCTCGCGCACCAAAACGCCACCGAAAAAGCCCTGACCTGCCCCCGCTCGCTTCAAACGATCCGGGGTTACATGGCGTAACGGAATTTCCCGTGAGATATGAGCGTGCTAATGTCAGGCGCCCGAGTGTGGCAGCGGGAGAGGGCGAAATGGACCGTTCCTGGCAGCCTCGACCTTCAAGTTTCAAAGAAGCTGTCAAAGGAGCGGCCGGGGATCGTCGTCTCACCGCCGTCAGCTACAAGCGGGCTCGTCGCTCGCGAGACGTCCTCGCGGCCTCAGATTTCCCAATTGCTGAGCACGATCCCGCTCGCTGCACGGCGTTCCTCGTGCCCGGCCATCGTCATGCGCAGGTCGGTCCAGCGCACACGACCACCCAGCGCCATCAGGGCGCGGAATGCCGCGAGATATTCGCCCTGCACGCGCACCGCGACTCGCCGCGTCCCGGCCTGACGCGCGGCGCCGGACAGCAGCGTCGCCATCTCACGCACGTCGCCCTCCTTCTCGAGGACCATCTTGAGCACGCGTAACTCCTCGCGCGAGCGCCCTTCGACGAGCGGGGCCGCATGAAAGAGCGCAAAGCCGATCAACGCCCCGCGTTCGAAGCGCAGGACGACGTCGCCGAGTCCGAGTTCGAGGGTCAGCAGCAGTTCGCGCGTGAAGTCATAGCCCGGCAGCTGGCTCTGCGTGAGGGCGAGGCACTGCGCCACGATCCCGTCGCGATCGCGGGAGGGAAGCGCGCCGAGCAGCGGGACCGCCACATCGGTGGTCGCCGCCTCGAGCGTGACAGTGATCGTGAGGCGCCCGGGGACGAAGCCCAGCCGGGAGTAGAAGCCGATGTTGTCCATCGTACGCGGCATCGTCTCGAGCCCCACGACGTCGGCCCGCTGTCGGCGCAGCCAGTCGATCCCCGCCTGTACAATGACCTTGCCGACACCGGTCCCCTGCCACTCCGGGCGCACGGCGAGCGGTCCCATCCACCCCTCCACCCCGGAGTGGTGCGCGATGTTGAAGGCCACGATCTCGTCGCGCTCGTCGCGCCAGAGCATCGCCCCACCGTGGGCGTCCTCGATCGCGTAGCGCCAGATCGTCGGGTTGAGGTATGGGACCCGCACGCCCACCATCCCGTCCCGTCGATAGCGCTCGGTAAAGGCGTCGCTGAAGACGCGGTTCAGCGGGTCGATGTCGGTCAGCCGCGCCGGCAACGGACCGTTGATGTTGCGCAGCGACCGCCAGGGAACCGTCGTCATGCCTCCTCTCCCGCTTGCTCGAGGGAGAGCGCCGCCGTTCCCCCGTCCGCCAACGCGCCCGCGAATTCGGGCTCGGGTTGACGCACCCGCGCGCTCCCGCTCTCCTCATCGTACTCCACGGTGATGACGCGGTCCAATCCCTCGCGGACCGAATCGATGTGGGTGATGAGCACGACCTGCTCGAAGCGGTCCTGCAGGCCACGCAGGAGCGCGACCACGCTGTGGCGACGTGACTCGTCGAGCGACCCGAAAATCTCGTCCAGGATCAGCAGCGAGAATGCCTGCCCGGCCCGCTCGGCGATCATCTGCGAGATGGCCAGGCGCAACACGAGGTTGGCGAGGTCCTCCTCACCGCCCGAGATCACTGGCTTCGGCTGTCCATCCTCGAGCACGATGATGTTGTACTGGTCGTCGAGCTCCAACTCGGTGTAGCGGTGATCCGTGAGCTCGCCGAGGAACGCGCTGGCCAGCTCTGAGAGTTCGGGGCGCAGCTGGTGATTGAGGTCGGTGCGCAGGTCGGAGAAGGCGCGATCGAGTTCATCGTGCAGGCGCTTGTCGCCCTGCAGCGCCTCGTGCGCAACCTGCGCCCGGTCGTATTCCTGCTGTGCGCGCTCCGCCTGCTGGAGCGAGACCGTGGCCGACTGGAGCTCCGCGCGCGCGCTCGCGACTGCGATCTCGGCGGCGCGCGCCTCGGCCAGCGTGACCTCCTGGCGCTCGCGCAGCTCGAGATAGTCCTGCTCCGAGAAGGCCACAGTCGCACGCGCGGTCCGCAGGGCGTTGCCGCGCTCCTGCAGCCGTGTCGCCTCGGCCATCGCCGTCGCCCGGCTTGCCGCCAGGCGCGGCTCGCGCTCCAACAGCGTGCTGAGCCGGGTCGCGCGATCGTTGAGCGGTGCGAGTCGCCCCGTTTCGGCGCGCAGCATCTCGTGGCGGGCCGCGTCGTAGCCGGTGGGGATCGCCGCGAGGTCGCGTTGGAGCGTCTCATGGCGCTGCTCCTTCGTCGCGATCTCGCGCCCGAGCTGGGCGACTTCCTGCACCGCTCCCTGCACGCGCGCCAGCTGGCGCTCAAGTGTCCCGACCTCGACTTGCAGCTCGCGGCGGCGCTCGTCGAGCTGTCGCACCTCGCCCGGCATCTGCTCCAGCTGCTCGATGCGGGTCGCGTAGTATCGACCATCCACCGTGATGGTGTCGATCTGTTCGTCGAGTCCGTCCAGCACCGTGCGAAACGACTCACCCAACACTCGCGTGCAGGTGGGACACTCCCCGTCCTCACCGAGGTCGAGGACTTTCTCCCGCTGGACCTTGAGCTCCTGGTACTGGCGCCGCAGTGCCTCGCGCTTCGTCTCCGCCTCCTGGCGGTCCCGCACCCATTCGGTACGCCGCGCCTCGAGCTGGCCCAGCGACTCCTCGAGCGCACGGCGCTTCTGCTCCAGCGTCTCGGTGACCTCCTCTTCCTGCTGTGGCGCCTGGGCATTCTTGTCGCGACGCTCGCGCAGGCGGGCCAGCTCCTCGCCCAGCGATCGTTCGGCCTCCACCAGCGTCTGTCGACGCCCCTCCTCGCGCGCGAGCTCCTCAAGGCGGCGGAACTCGTCGGCCACCATCGCCAGCGGCACCAGCTGCGCGGCGAGCGCCTCGAGGTCCAGCCGTGCAGTCGCGATCTCGGCAAGCTCGCCGTCGAGACGCTCCAACTCGCGTGTGCGGGCAGCGTCGTCGTTCTCGACCACCCGCAGCTCGCTCACGATCTCCTGGAGCTTCTCGCGCGCCGCCTGCGCCTCCCGCCAGCTTGGCGCCATTGCGCCCAGCGCCAGGCCGGCCTCCCGCAGCCGACGTTCCGATACCGACAGCTGCACGTCCGCCGTCGCGCGCCGGTCCCGGGCCGCGGCGAGCGCACGGTCGATGACTTCCGGATCGGGCATCATCGTGCGCAGGCCCGAGAGCTGGGCCACGATGAGCTTGCGCTGGTCGCGCACCAGCTCCTGTGCCGCGCGAAGCTTCTCGTACCCCAGCACCCGCGAGAGGAACTGTGCCCGTTCAGACGGCCCCATCGCCGCCATCACGTTCAGCTCCTTCTGGCCCGTGAAGTACGTGTTGAAGAACTCCGAGCGCGACATCCCGAGCCGCCGTTGCAGCAACTCGGTGACCGCCGTGAGGGAGTTGGCAATCGGTTGTTCTGCGCCGTCCAGATACAGCTCGGCACTCGTGAGTCCGCGCACCACGCGATAGCGATGTCCAGACAGCTCGAAGTCGAGCTCCACGCGCACCGCCGAACGCGGCAACGCGCGGTTGAAGCGGATCGAGTCTCGCGTCCCGCGCGCAGCCTGCTGCCCGTACAGCGCCCAGGCGATCGCCTCGAGCAAGGTCGTCTTGCCAGCGCCATTCGGCCCGATGATGCCGGTGAGTCCGAGGTCGAATGCGATGCGCGTGTCGGCGTGCTGCCGGAAGTTCAACAGGTGAAGCGAGTTGAGCCTCACGCGTCTCCCTCCAACGCCTGCGCCGCGGCCGCCCCGATCGCGAGCATCCCCTCGCGCTGTTCTGCTTCGCTGAGGTAGGCGAGTCCGCGCTCTACCAGGCGCTCGCGGTCGATGTCACTCGTCAGGGGACGCCCGCGCAGCTTGTCGCGGACCATGTCCATCAGCGAGGCACGGCGGCCGGCCGCCCCCTGCCCGACCCCGGTGCGCGTCAACTCGGGACGCCGGGTGTCGAGGTGAAAGTGCAGCGTGCGCTTCTTCAGTTCGCGCAGCAGCTTGTGATCGATCTCGCGGGCGATGTGTCGCGGGACATCGCGCACCACCTGCCGGACGATCTTGTCCTCAACCCCACCGGCGACGCGGGCGACGTTCGCCTTGAGCGCCGCGTCGATGTCGGTCGCCGCCATCCCCCGCCCTTCGATGCGCGGGAGATCCACGAGGGCGCGTGCCGGCTTGATCGGGTGGAACGTGCTCTTCGCGGTGCGCAGGTCAAACTCGAGGAATCCCTTGCCCGGCAGCCGCGCGGCGCGTTCTTCAAGTAGCTCTCCCCAAGGATTGGTGCTCGTATAATCCAACGATCCGCAGTAATAGGCGTTCGCCGCGACCTGGCGGTATACATGGTGGTGCCCGAGTGCCACGTACGTCCAACGCGCCGCCCCAAGCTCTTCCGGCGTAATCGCGACCGCGGTGCGTTCGGAATTGGCCGCGTTCGCTGGGAAAAGTCCTGTTAGCTCGTTGTGAAGCACGAGGACGTTGTGGGCGACGCTCGGCTCCGGATCGAGCGCCACCCGGTTCAAAATCCCAGTGTTTGGAACAGCGAGGATCGAGAGGTCGCGCTCTGGGAATGCCAGGCGCTGCGGCGCTCCGTCGACGACGTGGATACCTAGAGGTGCGAAGAGTTTCAGAATGCACCCGGTTTCAGCCATTCGCGGCGAGTCGTGGTTCCCGGCAATCATTACGATGATCGCGTCCGGAAGCGCCAGCGTCAGTCGCGAAAACTGCGCAAAGGCGTGCAGGATCGCCGGGTTCGGCGGGCGTACGTTATGGAAAATGTCGCCGGCCAGCACCACCACGTCGGGGGCCAGCGCAATCACCCGGTCGACCACCCCGCGGAAGACCGTCGCAATATCGGCTTCCCGCTGGTTGATGCCCGTCGCGGTCTGCCGCTGGAACTGCCGGTAGCCGAGATGCAGATCGGAGAGGTGGACGAGACGCATGGCCGGCGCAATATACGTGTGAGGTCGACGCGCCGCCCCGTACCACGGCGGGCGACACGCCGCGCCATGCCGTCACATCACGCGCATCCACTGCGTGATCTTCATGCGGACGCGCAGCGGCGCGGCGTCCTTCGTCGTCCCCGTCACCAGCGAACGCAGCGAAATCAGCGTGCGGGCATCGGCAATCCACCCGCGCCGCCGGTCGAGCAAGAGCGTGGCGCTGACGTTTCCGGACGTTTGCACGAAGCCCCCCTCCCCCTTCCGGCCGGGGGTCTTCCCCTGCATCGGCCCCGATCGCACCAGTCGACCAGTCATCGAGAGGTACGCGAACTCGCCACTTCGCGAGATCGAGTCCAGCCTGAAGACCGCGGTCAGCGTTGCCGTCGCCTTTCCCTCGGCGCTCACCGCCAACGGAATGTCGACCGATCGTTTCCACGTCGCACCCGGGGCGACGGGTTCCGCCGGGAGCGTCGCGGGAAGTTGCGACAGGAGCGAGCCGACCGCCGGCCCGGCCCAGGCGTCGACTCCCGTCACCGAGGTGGAGCCGTCCGGGCTCACTCGAAATCGGAAGCGCTGTCCCTGGAGCGCCCGGGCCTGGCGCAGGACGTCGGACTGGTACGTCCCCGACGATTCGGTGCGCACCGAGTCGGCAATCGCCAGCACCGTCGCCCCATCCACGTCCGCCGACTCCACCGTGAGGCGCGCAAGCATGACCAGCGTCGTCACATCGGTGGTCGTGCTGTCGTCGTCCAGCCGCGGGCTCACTCCCATCTCGATGGTTTGATCGAGGCGCAAGTGCAGGAGGTCGCCCGGTCGCGGGCGTAGCTGCAGCAGCACCGGCGCGACGGAGGTCGTCGGTGCGGGCGACTGCGCCGCCGCCGCCGGGGCGTCGCTCACCCCGGCCACGACCACCAGCAATCCCACCACGATCGGACGAAAGCTGTACATCACTAGGTGCCGTACGGATCGCCGAGTGGGGCGCGCCGTAGCTGGCGCGCCGGAGCTGGCGCGCCGGCGCGCGATGCCGCGATCGATCGGAACTGCGCGAGAAAGTACGCCTTCACGTCGGCGGGGCGCTCGCGAAGCGTGCGATCGCGCGCCCGCAGAATCTCCTCCTCGTCGTACAGGCCGTCGAACACGCTCCCCAGTGAGGCCAGCGTCAACTGCGGATCGAGCGTGCGCAGCTGACGGAGGACTGCCTCCGCCAGTGTCGGCTCCTCTCCTTGCGGAAAGCGCTCGGCGCCCTCGCGACCCGACAGCACCGCCGGGCGCGGGAATCGGACGAAGATCGGCTGTGCGAAGTGCGGATGCCGCACCATCAGCTGTCCCTTGTCGAGCGTGGCGAGCTTGATCTTGGTCGACGCACCGAGCACCGCGTACCCCGGAGTCGCCAGCTCGTCCGGGTCCATCCGCCCGTAGATCGCCGTGCCGGAATTGCCGACCACACGCCGGTGCACCTGCGAGCGGAACTGCTGCGCGCTGAACAGCACGAGCCCCAGGTATCGCCCGCGTTCGGCGATATCGAGGAGCATCTTGCGCACATACGTCTCGGGTCCATCGGTTGGGGCGTACTTGTTGAGCTCATCGACAAAAACCACGAGGTGATCCACCCCGAGCGCGCGCCGCTCCAGATACTCGCGCAGCTTGGAAACCACCCGCGCGAAGATCAGGTCCTGCGCGTCCTCTTCCAGGTTGGCGACGTCGATGACATACACCGCCCGGTCCTCGAAGCTCCCGAAGGGGAGGTCCGACGACTGCCCGTCGTTCGTGACCAGCCCCTCGCAACGGGTCGCGATGTTCACCAGTCGATTGCGCACCTTCCGAATCGTCGCGACGTGGTGCGTCCGCCACTGTTCGCGGTTGGCTCCCTCCATGGCATCGATCAGGTCACTGAAGAAGGCGTCCAGGTCGGCGAACGACCGCACGGTGTACTGGCGCCCTCCCATCAACGGATCGCTGAATGTCGCGTCGACCACCCGTGATCCGACGAAGTCGATCAGCGCATCGGCCTTGGCATCGATGTCATCCTTGTTGAGCAGCACCTCGGCGAACTGCATGACCTCGCGCAGCCCCCACGTCAGCGGCGACACATTGTGCTGCAGCGCCGCGTTGGAGCGCAGCGTGTTCAGCGTGAAGCCCCTGGCTTTGTAGGGCGCGAAGTACTGCACGTGCGGGAAAGGAGCCGCCGGGACGCCGAGCTGCTCATACACGCGGCGGTCTCGCTCATCCAGCGTCGCCGGCTGGTCGAGGAAGCAGAGGTCGGGCCCCTTCACGTTGAAACAGACCGCCGCTACCGACCCTTTCTGCGCGGGAAAGTGCGCGAAGATCGACGCCAGTAGCCACTCCACCGCCGACGTCTTGGTCGCGAGCCCCGAGACGCCCGTGATGTTCAGGTGCGCCGCTTCGGGCCCGAGGAGGAAGTCGGCGTCGAGATAGATCGGCGACTCCATCCCGCCGGCACGATACATCCCGATCGGAATTCCGGTGTGCGCGCCGTCGCGCAGGTAGGCGTCCATGCGCAGCGCGATCGCGACATCCCGGTTGTCGCCGAGGTATACGCGCCCCATCGGAACCGGCTGCAACGGCTCGTCCGGCACGTGGCGGAGCACCGCGGCCGTGTATAGCCGGATCTCAGCGCGCTCAGTCGGTGAGACGTCGGCCCGCCCGGGGTCGGCGTCGAAGCTGATAACGTCGTGGAGCGGCGAGGCCAGGTCCGAGTAGCTCATCCCCTCGGTCACGACGCCGTAGATCTGCGGAAGCTGTCCCTCGATCGGGTGCGTCCCCTCCACACGCACGATCGTCCCGATCCCGACCGGGCTATCGAGCGCGGTCCAGAAGTGAAATTCGTGCGGGGTATTCGGACGACGCTCGGTGGCCACGACCCGGCCAAGGAGGCGAGGAGGGGTAGCGGTGGACGACGAAGCGTCGAGTGAATCGGACATCGGGGCGGGTGGGGGAAGCCGGATCGACGGCACAGCGGCACGGCGGCGCGGCGGCCGTCGAGAAGCTAGCGTCGGGCCAGTCGATGGGGAGCGGAGGCGCGGTGGCGAGTCGCAGGACAGATTTGTGGCGAAGCCGGGATGCGGTGGCACGTCCCCTGCCCCGAATCCCGCTGCGCAGTATCACCGCTGCGCGACTCAGTTCCCTCAGCAGAACGGCATGCCCAGTTCCGATTCACGGCCGACGACCGCCCCGTCCGGGCTCTCCTGGCCACTCTGGCTGATTGTCGGCGGGGCGCTTCCGGCGTTCCTCATGGCCTCGGCCCTCGAGTTTCTCCCGCTGCACGAGCTCACGCTCGAGGTGCTGGCCGGCGTGCTCGTCGCGGCGATGCTCGCCGGCGCGTTGCGAGCGCGCCGAGTGCTGCTCTCGCCGCCATACGTGGTCCTCGTCCCGCTCCTCATGCTGGCGAGCGTCACGGTATCGGCGGCCTTTCCGCTGCTCGATGCGATGGAACCGCGCAACATCGCGGTCTTCGGTAGCGTCGCCCCGACGCTGATGGGGTGGGCGCTGTTCTTCTGGCTGCTCGGCTCGCACGAGACGTCCGAGGGGCGAGACTGGCTGACGTGGTCCCCGCCGCGCTGGGCGGTTCCGGCGCTACTGGTCGCCGCCGCTGTCATCATCGCTGTCATCCACTGGCTCTCCGTCGGCACGCGAGCGATGGTCAGCGACGAGGTGATCTACCTCCTGCAGGGCAAGTGGTTCTTCCAGCGCGACTACGCGTGGCACGTCGATCCCTCGCTCCTCCCGTTCTTCTCGATGCGCAAGCTCGGGGTGTCGCCGAGCGGGGGGTTGTATGGGCAGTACACGCCCGGCTGGCCGGCGCTGCTGGCGCTCTTCGACGCCGTCGGCCTACGCTGGTGGAGCGGGGCGCTGCTGGGTGCGGGATCCGTGTGGGCCACGACTCGCCTCGGGACGCTCCTCTACTCACGTTCTGCGGGACTGTTAGCCGGACTTCTCCTGCTGGTGCAGCCCTGGTTCCTCCTGCTCCACGCCGGATACATGGCGCACCCTGCCAGCATCCTGGCGCTCGCGCTCGCCGCGGTCTGGCTGCTGGAGAGCGAGACGACCGAGGGGTGGGGGCGAACGTGGCGCTGGCTCGCCGTCGGCGTGGCCATCGCTGTCGCCGTCTCCGTGCGTACACTGACGGGGGTCGCGTTAGGCGCGTCATTGGGGCTGTGGCTGGTCGTTCGCCAGCGCATGACCATCGGCACACTGGTGCGCTGCGCGCTCACCGTCGTGATCGGCGCGCTCCCGATCGCCGCCTGGTTCCTCCAGTACAACTACGCGACGAATGGCGAGGCGCTTCGCGTGAGCTATCAGGCGCTGCATGGCGACGGCTTCAACCTCGGCTTCGGGATCAGGGGGTTCACCGGCTTCAACGACCAGATGCAACGAGTCCGGATCCCGGTGACCTTCACGCCGCGGATCGCCGTGTCGCACCTGCTGCAGCGTCTGGCGGGAATCAACCTGACCTTCTTTCCGTATGCGCTCCTCCTCCCGTCGCTCGTGCTCTTTGCCGCATACCGGCACCGTCCGCGGTGGCTCGTCGTCGCGGTCTTCGCCATTCTCCCGGCGCTCTACTTTTTCTACTGGGGTTCGGAGATTCGCTTCTACTCCGAGTTCCTCCCTTTCCTCGCCGTATGGATCGCGACCGGGTGCCTGACGGTGATGCGTGAACGACCGCGCCTCGGCTCCGCGTTGCTGGCGGCAACGGTGGCATCGAGCGCCGTCCTGATGGTCCCCACGCGTTGGGGGGGCATCACCCTCGATGAGCCGTGGGTGCGAAGTGCCTACACGGGGAGTCCCTCTCGCTTCGCGGCCTTCGACACGCTCGACCAGATGCAGCGCGAACGGGGGAAGCTGCTCGTCTTCGTGCAGGAGCAATCCAAGCTGCTCGACGTCCTGATGGATCGCCTGTACCTCTACAACATCGACGGGCTCGAAAGCCCGATCCTCGTCGTGCGCGACATGGGGGAGCGGAACGCCGCGCTCGTCGCGCGGTTCCCCGATCGCGTCCCGCTGCTCCTGCGCGACAACGGCCGCCTCACGCCGGTCACGATCACCCCGTTCGAGGCGACGCGTTAGGCACTCGAACGGGGCGCGCACGGGGCGCGCCGGGGGTGCGCCCGCTGATCGGTCAGGTCGCCAGGCGACCCAGCGTGGCGCGCAGGTACACTTCGCAGTCACGGATGCCGTACGCCATGGTATCCCAACGCGCGTCGGGGAGCGCCAAGGGTGACGACTCGGCGACGACCCAACGCGACACGCGATCGGCGGTGGCATCGGCATGCCGCGCATCGCCGGCCAGGAGAGCGAGCGGGCATTCCACCCGCACCAAACCCCAAAGCGGATCGTGCCGCCCGGGGGCGCGGAGGCGCAGGTACCACGAGGCCACCGGTTCTCGCCACCGCGTCTCCACCACGAAGACGCTGGAGCGCTCGCCTGCGCCTAACGACATGACCGCGGCGAGCGCGGCGCCGGTCGCGTAGAGCGTGTGGTGGGACTTGATCACCCCGATCGCGCGTCCGGATCGCAGGACCACCTCCGACGATGGCAAGCCGCCGTCCACGTACAGCATCGCGTCGCCCGGCGCGGCACACCAGGCGTCGGCCATCGTGCGCTCCAGCACCTCTCGCTCGCGCTGGACCAGGTGCACGGCACGACGCAGCCACTGCTGGGGGTGCGTCTCCTCGGGGAGAAGCGATGGCTCGGTCGTGTCGATCACCGGACATCCGGTGGCCCGCAGCGACGCCAGCAGATTGTCGGGTAGGGCCGGCTCCGGGAGGTAGAGCGCATCTTCCGTCAGCGCCCCCTCACCCCAGGTGACGAGCCGGCGATCTACGCGCGCCCGCACCACCGCCCCGGTGCGCCCATGCACGATCGGGCTCGTCCCGACGTATGCGACCACGCGGCTCTCCTGCACGCCATCGAGGAATGCGGCGAAACCGGGCGCGTCGCCTCCGGCCGCCGGGATCGCGTGCGCGCGCATGGCGGCGTCGTGCAGGAGCGACGACGCGCGTGTGCGCCCTGCTTCCTGAGCCGGCAGGGAGACTTCCAGTGAGCTCCCGGAGCCCACTCCTCCCGGCGCGAGATCGCCCAACGCCGCACGCAGCGCGCGCGACGTCAGTTGATGCCGATGTCCCACGCCTGCTCGAGATCGCCCTTGGAGTACGCGCGGAACGCCGTGAGTGTCTGCGTGCGCAGGATCCCCATCACCTGGGGAAAGCGCTCAGTCACCACCTCGGCGATCTGTTCGTAGTTTGGGACCTTCACCAGCGCGACCAGATCCCACTCCCCCGACACCGAGTACACCTCCTGCACACCGTCGATGCCGGCGATCGCGCGTGCCGTGTCGGGAATGTGCTTCGGATCCGCCTGGATCAGGACAATCGTGGTTATCACGGTGCGGTCACGGTTCGTCGGGAAACGGGGGGACTCCCAGGAGCCAGAGTCCAGCGATCCGGTCCCGGGGGTCGATGTCCACCAGCAGGTCGCGGGCAATGCGGACCGTCCGCGACACCCGGTTGCTACCGAGGCGGAAATGTATCGTGCGTTCGCTGCGGTCGGCTTCGGCCGCCAGTCGGGTGTCCACTTCCACCGCCAGCCGCTTTCCGCGCTCGACCGCCCCGACGATCACGGTGCCGTCCTCGACGACCGACGGAGGAGCGAGGTCGGCGCGGGTGCGCACCTCAGGCCACACCGCCACCTCCACGCCGCTGATCCGCCCCGCGCGAACGTCGAGTATCAGCCACGAACCGTCCGGTCCTTCCAACTCGAGTGCCGTGGCGCGCGGCCGTTCGGCCGCCGGTTCAGAACGCACCACCGCCGACAGGATGTCGGTATCGCCATCCCATCGGTAGTCGACCCCGGCTGGCGAGCCGACGGGCGGCTCGACGCGCACTGGGATATTCATTTCCCCTCCTCTGACATCGTCAGGGCTTGGGAGCACCGTCGCGTGCCCCAAGATACGGGCGAACAGGAGAGGGGCCAGACTCCAGAGGTGACGATCTCGCCCCGCACTCTACCCTAGCCCTTGAGCTTGCTCCACAGGGCGATGGCACGGCTCACCCCCTCCACGACTTCGCCCTGCGGCGCGGCATAGGAGGCGCGAACCCATCCGGGGGTCTTGAACGCCGCTCCCGGGACCACCGCCACGCCGTAGTCCTCGAGCAAGCGGGCGGCGAATGCGGAGCCGGGCGCGTCGTGCCCGGGGAAGGCGGCCGAGACGTCGAAGAAGAAGTAGAAGGCGCCCGCAGGTCTAACCAGCGGGAGCGATGGCGCGGTCGCGAACACTGCCAGGGCGGCGTCGCGACGTACACGGTACTGCACGACCATCTCGGCGATCGCCGCGTCGGCCTCGGCGCGGCGCGTCAGAGCGGCCAGGGCAGCGTGCTGCGAAATCGAGGCCGTGTGGAAGGTCGCGTGCGACTGGAAGGCCGTCATCGCCTTGCTCACCACGCGCGGGGCGATCGTCCACCCCACTCGCCACCCGGTCATCGCATATGCCTTCGCCACACCGTCTACCACGATGAGGTTGTCGAGGCCGGGCGCGACCTGCAGCGCGCTCGGCGCCTCCTGCTCGTAGCTGATGCGGCGATAGATTTCGTCGCAGATCACCCACCAGCCGCGCGCATGGGCCAGCTCGAGAATCGCGCGCAACTCGTCGACGCTGTAGACCGCGCCGGTCGGGTTGCAGGGCGAGTTGAGCATGACGCCGCGGGTGCGATCCGTCGCGGCGTCCGCCAGCATCGCAGCCGTCACCTTCAGGTCGTTCGTCGGGTCACCCATCACCACGACCGGCGTCGCGCGCGTCAGTTGCACGATCTCGTAGTACGACGTCCAGGCCGGGGTGGGGATCAACACCTCGTCACCCGGACCGAACAGGCAGAAGCACGCGTTGAACAACGAGTGCTTGGAGCCGTTCGACACGACCACATCCTGCGCCGCGATATTGGCCGCCAGCGGTCCGTAGTCGTGTGCAGCCTCGGCGATCGCCGTGCGCAGCGACAGGATGCCTTCGGTCGGCGTGTAGTGCGTGTGCCCAGCGTCGATCGCGGCCTTGGCCGCCTCGCGAATGAACGCCGGAGTGTCGAAATCGGGCTCCCCGGCTCCGAGATCGATGATCGTCCGTCCCTCCGCCTTCAGTGCTTTCGCGCGCTGCGAGACGGCGATCGTGGCCGATTCACGGAGCAGGGTGATGTTGGACGAGGGGGTGAAAGCAAGAGCCATGGGTGCGCGGGGGGCGAAAAGGGAGGGCAAAGGTGTGATGAGGGGGACGAACCGGGTATCTTAGTCGTTCAGGCAGGACCAATGCGAGCGCACGCGTTCCGTGCGCTATTTGACAAGTGAGGCTTTGTGGAGCAGGACGAGACTGGCGTGGCCAGGAGCCAGCACGTGGTGCACGTGCTTTCGCCGGGAGATGCGCGCGTGGCGAGCGTGCTTGGGCCCCAGGTGCAGCGGGCCGGAACTGAAGGAACAGGAGTACAGGTGCTCGTGGTGACGCCGAGTGCCGAAACGGCCGCATGGCTCGCACGTCTGGTGAATCCGACGGTCGAGGGCGGACAGCCGCTCCTCGTTCCCGTCACCTCGCCCACGCGCGGTGCGCGGCGGGTGTCGTCAGGTGCACGCGCGGTGGCGGTGACGCCCGCCGATGCACTGGCGCTCGTCCGTGGATCGGCCCTCAAGCTCGAGGGTGTCTCCACGCTCGTCCTGATCGATGCGAACGAATTGCTCGCCAGCAACGGCGATGCCGTGGCGACCTTGCTCTCGGAAATACCGCGTACCGCAGATCGAGTCATGGTCACGGGGACGGTCGATACGCTCGTCTCGAGCTTCCTCGAAGCACACATGCGTCGTCCGCGCACTATCACGCACGACATCCTGCCGACGGCCGGCGGGAGCCTCCAGTACGTCGTCACCTCACGCGGTGACCGCGCGAATGCACTCCGACGCGTACTCGACATGTTCGATCCGCCGCGCGCGACGCTCGTGACGACCGAGGAGCACACCGGTGCCGCGACGCGTGCCCTGGCATCGCTCGGCTACGGCGCCGAGGACACCCTGGTGCGCATTCGTACCGGGGCCATCGACTCGCATGAGCCGCTCCTGATCAGCTTCGGCGCCCCACAGGACGCCGCCGAGTTGCAGCGACTGGCCGATTCCACTCCGCAGGCCACGGTGGTCTTCGTGGCGCCGGAAGAGTTGGCGTCGTTCCTGCGCCTGGCGGGGCCGCGCGCCACGCCCTTGGCGCTGACGTCCGCCCCCGCCGCCGCGCATGCGGCCGAAGATGTCCTGCGCGACGAACTACGTGCCGTCATGCAGTCACGCACGCTGCACCGCGAGACGCTCGCGCTCGAGCCCTTGCTGGGCGAGCACGATGCACTCGAAGTGGCGGCGGCAGCGTTGCGCATGCTCGAGTTGGAGCGCGAACGCGCCCGCGCAAAGCGCCCTGCCCCGCGCGCGGCCGAACTCCCGACCGTGCCCGCGCCGAGCGAGCGTGTCGCGCCAGTAGGGACGTCGTACACGAAGCTGTTCATCAACGTCGGCGAGCGCGACGGCGCCAAGAAGGGCGACTTCGTCGGTGCAATCACTGGTGAGGCCGGAGTCGCCGCCGAACAGATCGGCAAGGTCGACCTGCGCGACTCGCACACGATCGTCGACGTCGCGTCGGACATGGTGGAGAAAGTCATCGCAGCCCTCAACGGCTCGACCATCTGCGGGCGCCATGTGCTGGCCCGCGAGGATCGTGGCCCGACGGAGCGCGAGGGAGGCGAGCGTGAAGCGCGCGGTGGATTCCGCAGTGCCGAGCGGCCAAGCTTCCGGAGCGGCCCCCCGCGCAGCGGCCCCCCGCGTGGTGGTCCTCCCCGCAGTGGTGGCTACCGCGGGAACGATCGCGGTGACAGGGGGGACAGGAGTGACAGGGGAGAGCGCAGCGATCGCGGCGCACCGAGGGGCGATCGTCCGAGCTTCCGCGGTGGAAGCGATCGGAATGACCGCGGTGACCGCGGCGGCGACCGGGGCCCGCGGAGCGGCGGATTTCGCAGTGGGGGCTTCCGCGGTGGCAGTAGCGGTGGCAGTGGCGGGGGCGGTGGATTTCGCGGCGGCTCGTCCGGTGGCGGCGGCTTTCGGACCGGCGGCAACGGCGCGAGCAGCGGCGGCTTTCGGAGCGGCGGGGGGAGTGGGGGGGGATTCCGCGGCCCTGACCGTGGTGCTGACCGCGATCGCGGCGCGCCGCGTGGTGGCGAGGGTGGCGGCTACCGCGGCGATCGTGACCGTGGTCCCTCCGCGGGTGGTCCGTCCCGCCGCAACGAAGATCGCCCGGAGACGGGGGGCCCGCGCGCCATCAATGAGTCGCGCGAGTGGAGCGAGCGTGGGGACCGGTTGCGCAACGCGCGCGGTCGTCGAGAGGACTGATGTCGACCTTGCAGCTGACAGGCGGTTGGATCGAAGTAATCGCCGGGGTCATGTTCAGCGGCAAGTCAGAGGAACTCATGCGCCGCGTGCGGCGCGCGATGATCGCTCGGAAGCGCGTCCAGGTGTTCAAGTCGCACCTGGACGACCGCTACTCGGGTCTCTTCGCCGTGTCGAGCCACGATGGACGCTCGGTGGATGCCATTCCGGTCGATTCGTCGTCGCAGATCGCGGCACGGATCGACCCGATGGCCCACGTGGTCGCCATCGACGAGGCGCAGTTTCTCGATGATGGCATTTGCGACGTGGTAACGTCGCTCGCTTCACGCGGCCGGCGCGTGATCCTCGCGGGAACGGATACCGACTTCCGCGGGGAGCCCTTCGGTCCCATGCCACAGCTGCTGGCAATCGCCGAGGTGGTGGACAAGCTCCACGCCATCTGTGTCCTCTGCGGCGCCCCCGCCTGCCGCAACCAGCGCCTCATCTTCGGCCAACCCGCCGCCTGGAACTCCCCCGTGATCATGGTGGGAGCGAAGGACACGTATGAGGCGCGGTGTCGGGCGTGTCATGTAGTCGTGCGGGGAGATGCGGCGCAGGCGGCGCTTGAGATGTAGAGAGAGGACGGGAGACGGGAGACGGGAGACAGGAGTGCAAACGGCGCCGTGAGGCGCCGTTTGCGTATCTGTCTTCGCCGGCGCACCTGGCGCGCCGGCACCCCCGTCTCCCGTCCCCCGTCCCGCCCTACGTTCCCGACTGCAGCCTCCGATAGAACTGCGCCACGCCCAGCACGCTGAACTGCGCCGGATCGATCTCGTAAAACTCGTTGTCGAGATATCGCCCAGTCAGTGGGAAGAACGGTGGAGAGTCTACGTCGAGACAGGCGTCTTTCACCCGGTTCTCGGCGAAGCCCGTATAGTTGCCGGCGAACGTCGCCGAGATCTGCTTCTGGATGACGCCTCCCGCCTGGTTGATGCAGCCGCCCGACGTCTGGGCGCTGTAGGGCGGCACCGGCGTGCACAACCGACCCACGTTGGGACCCGAGCTGAGGTTCTCCACACCGAAGGTCGCCGTGTTCGAACCTCCAACTCCCGACAGCGTGACCGCATGGAGGAAGTAGTCCTGGTTGTCGTCCAGGAAGCGCCCGTTGCTCTGTCCGGTGCCATCGAGGAACCGCGGTCGGTTGATGGCATTGTCCACGATCATGATGCTGTTCCCGGTGATGATCCCGAGCAGGTTCTGGCAGATCGGGAGTGAGGCCGGGTTGGTCACGTACGTCAGGTCATCCACGAGGCCGACGCTGCCCGAGACATAGAGCGTGGCGCGACCGCGGAACAGCCCGCTCAGGTAGATGTCTCCGCTGACGTAAATGACGCCCTTCGTGTTCAGGTTCTGCGTGCGGTGCACCGGCCACAGATACGGCTCTTCGGCCACCTGCCGACGTGTTGCCCCGGTGAAGAACGAACCCGAGTAGCCGCTCCACGCCTTCCACGCGCCGGTCTTCGTTACTGCGGTAAACGTCGTGTCTTCTCCACCGCGCTGTGACGATGTCGGCAGGGTGTCCACCGACTGGCCCGCCGCGGCGGGGAAGACGCGGAGCACACCAGGACGTTCGACCGGCATCAGGTTCGGGTCGCCGGCGAGGAAGCAGCGTGCGCTCCCCGTCGTGTACGCGTTCCCGCTCTTGAGCAAGGCGGCCATGCTGGGACCACGCGTAGCACTGACGGCGATGAAGTTCTTCAGGTAGAGGATCGCAGCGGCGCGGGACGCTGGTCGCCCCAGCACGTTCATCGACAGCGTATCTATGAACCACTTGTAGCGTACATCCAGCGTGTCGTGAGCGGCGAGCGGCATGAACATCGGGCGCGCCGGGTTTCCCATCATGTAGTACACCCCGCACTGATTCAACACGAGGCTCTTGTCGATCGAGTTGCCGCCCGCGATGATGTTGTCGAACCGCGTTGCGTTAGTCGGGTCGGCGCGCATAAACGAGGTGTCGGTCCCGCCACTTACGAACGGTGCGCCGATTGCACTCGTGAGCCACGGATTGTTTGACCCCCCCGTGCGCCCCTCGAAGATCCGGAAGTACCCCTCGGCCGGCCCGGTCAGCAATC
>JBDTUA010000054.1:0-20216 GCA_040007995.1 Gemmatimonadota bacterium
GTGCGCTGCGGTGCGCTGCGGTGCGATGCGCTGCGCTTGGCGCGGGCCGACCGGCGACGCGCGCCCGATGTTGGGCGTCGGAGGGTGGACCCCGCGTAGTGGACGCCGGATGCAGGGCGTTGGGTGTCGACGACGATTGCTAACCTCGTCTGCTGCGGGTCGAACGACGAGACGGGGCGGCCCTCGGAAGGGCCGCCCCGTCTCGTTAGGCGCCGTGCGACCGGCGATCAGCGCGCGCTGTTCACGCAGGTGCCGGCGGTTCCCAGGCCGACTGCGAACTTGAGTACGATGAGTGCGTCGGCGGCGTCCAGCGCACCGTTGCAGTTGGCGTCGCCGTGCGGGAGGATCGTGAGCGGAGACGGGAGCGAGATGTTGGCCAGCCCTCGCTGGATGAGCAGGGCGTCGGCCGCATTCACCAGGCCATTCCGGTCCACATCGCCTCGCAGCACCGGTGGCTCGCTGGAGAGCGGCAGCGACCAGATGCCTCGGCCGTAGGTGCTGGCCATCAGACGATTCGACGCGGCGTGGTAGATGAGGTCACTCACCGGCACGAGCGGGAGTCCCTGCGTCAGCCCCCACGTGGCGCCACCGTCGGTTGTTTCGAAGACGCCGATGTCGGTGCCGATGAAGAAGCGGTTGCGCGTGGGCGTGAAAGCGAAGGCGTTCACGGGAATGTCGGGCAGGTTGCCCGTGACCTGGCTGAAGCGGTTGGCGTCCTGCGTCAGCACGATCTTGTCGACGCCGAATCCCGCGTAGGTGATCGCAAAACGCAGCGGCTCGTTCGGGTCAGAGGCGATGTCGGAGACCGAGCGATTGATGCCGAAGATCGTGCCGCCCGCCCAGTTCGCACCGCCATCGGCGCTGACGGCGAGGAAGCCGGAGCGTGTGCCGACCATGACCGTGCGCATGGCCGCCCGTCCGATCGCCATGGCGGTCACGTCCGCCGGGAGGACGGGACTGAAGACGGTCCAGGTGGTGCCGAAGTCGACCGATCGCTCCAACGCCCGCGTGCCGGCGTAGATCGTGCGCGGCGTGATCGGATCGATGATGAAGGGGGTGATGAATTGCGCCTGAAAGTTCAGGTGGTTTGGCAGCGGCTGGAACGTGCGCAGTGCCAGGTCATGCCGCTGCAGGTTGCCGTTCTGCGACGACGTCATGACGATGTTCGGGTTGGTGTAGTCGATCATCGCCCATCCACCATCGCCGAAGCTGATCCCCGACCAGAGCAGGGCGCCGCCGGACATCATGCTCCCGTTGTCCTGCGTGCCGCCGACGACGATGGCCGGATTGGTGGGATGCACCTGGAAGCCGGGATAGAATTGTGTCGCCGAGATCCCGTTGTTGAGCGAGCGGAAGGTGTCGCCGCCATTGAACGAGGTGAAGATCCCGCCGTCTGACGAGACGACCAGATGGCGCGTATCGCGTGCGTCGAACGCGAGGCCGTGCCAATCGGAGTGTACATTGGCGGCGATCTGATGAAAGTTGTTCCCCCCGTCCCGCGAGCGGAACAAGCGTACGCCACCGATGATGATGCGGTTTTCGTCGACCGGATCGACGCCCAGGACGAGGTTGTACTCGCTCTGCGCGCCGAAGTCGATGAGATCAGAGACAAACTGGATGCCGTTCGCGGGGAGGAGCGTCCACGAGCTGCTGAATTCGTCGAAGCGGGCGAGCGTGCGGAACTTGCGGTTGGTCGGATCGCCCATGATCGCCCAGACCGAGCCCGGGCGCGCCGGGGTCACGGAGAGGGCGGTGCGCCCGATCGTATTGCCGGCCCCTAACTGTTGAGAGATGATGTTCCACGTCGCGCCGCCATTCGTCGAGCGATAGACGCCATTACCGGCGGCCCCCTGCGGGTTGCCGACCGCAGCGTAGATCACTTCGGTTCGCGTGGGATCCTGGATGACGTCGGTGACGATCCCCTGAAGCACCGTGGACCAGGAGGAGCCGGAATTGGTCGAGCGCAGCACGCCCAGGCTTGTGGCGGCAAAGAGGGTCGTCGTGGTGGCAGATCCCGCGGTCGCGCGGTCGATCGCGATGCGGTACACCAGCCCGCCGAGCTGGCCGGCACTCGCGAGTTGGGTCCCGGCGACGCGTGTCCAGCTGTCCCCCATGTTGGTGGACTTGAGGATGCCGCAGCCGTCGGTGAAGCCGGTCGGGTCGAAGATCTCCCCGGTACCGGCGTAGACGATGTTCGGGTCGACCGGATCCATCGTCACGCTGCCGATCGACGTCGAGCACTCGTAGTCGCCAAGGGGCTGCCACGAGGCGCCACCGTTGATGGTGCGCCAGACGCCGGCGCTGCCGCCCCCGGCGAGGATGATATTCCCGTTGCGGGGATGGATGGCGACGCTCGTGAAGCGCCCTTCGTCCGGCATGGGCGTCGACGAGTAGGGCGTATTCATGCTGACGAAGCCGACGGGTCCCATCGGTTGCCACCGGTCGCTCGTGACCTGGCTGGCGTAGGCACCGCGGGCCGCCGAGATGCGGATCTCTCGCATCGCGGCGATCTTGTCGGCCGGCATGCCGTTGGCGGGAAAGCCGCGCGAGGCGGCGAGCCACTCCCGGCGATCCTTCGGGTCGCCTTCTCGCATCTCGGCGGCCGACGGTTTCTGGGCACTCGCAGGGATCGCCGCCAGGAGCAATACGCCGGAGAACGCAACCGAGCGCGCGACCGAGCGCACGGCGGAGCGTCTGACGGCACGTGCAGCGGAGCGCGCGGTCTGGCGTGCGAACGCGCGGAGAGCGGAGCGCACGAGGGAGGAGTCGAAGGGCGTCACGGTGGCAATCATGGGATCATCGTCAGTGTGAGCGAGTTACTCGTCCCCCGCGGAGTGACAACCGAGACGGGGTATTGCCCGGGCGAGAAGGACGACGGTCGCCCTTTGGCCGTGGTGTCGGTGTAGCTGAGCGTCAGCGCGAAACGGAGGACGGTGCCTGACGAGTCGGCGGCGAGCCGGTCGAACGTCGCCCGTCCTACGTGGACCGCATTCTCCCCGACGGCGAAGGCGCCCGACGGTCCTGGCACGAAGCCGGTGCCGGTGAGTGTGATCGTGGGGACCTCGCCGCGTCCGAGTGCGATCGTGTCCGGGCGCATGGTGCTGAGGTGCGGGATGCCGGGCTCGGCGACGTCGGCCGTTTGCGCGGACGACGAACCTTCCCCCGCGGGCGGTGCGCCCCGTGCGGCACACGCCCCGGCTCCGGTGAGCACGATGAACGCGGCGGCGCGGGAGGCGCGGCCGTTCCACGGTCGCGAAGGACGGTTCACGGGCGCTGCTCCGGAATCGGCTGGACCTGCAGGCCCGGCACCCCGGTGAGGAGCGCGGCGCGCGTGTCCCGTACCTCGAGCTTGGCGGTGAGGTCGGCGAACTTGATGCTGTGCAGTTCGTCCAGGACGAGCCCAAGCCGTCGCAGGCCACGGGGATCGATCACCTTTGCCCGCAGCCGGAAGAGGAGACCTCCCGGCAGTCCCTGCGCCGATGCCCCTGCGATGCGATACTCCCCGGCGATGGGGTTCATGGCGCGCAGGGCGTCGTCGCCGACGCTGTCGGCCGCGAGGACTTGCAGCTGCAACGAATCGTAGAGGAAGCGCGCGGTGAAGCTGCCGACGGCGCCTCCTGCCTCGCTTGACGCAAAGGCCGCAATTGTGACTTCGCTGCCGGCGCGCGCCGTGGAGTCGGAGACGACGATCCAGGCATTCGACGCGACCGGTGCCGGCATGGGGCGAGGCGGCGACACCGCGACCCGGTCGTCGCTACAGCCTGAGAGCAGGACGAGCGAGGCCATGCTGGCCAGCGTGGCGAGGCGTGCCCGCTGGCGTGGCACCGGGGGCGACGCGTGGGAGCTGAACGAGCGGGAATCAGAGGGCGACGACATGGCGACGGCGACTGAAGGGCGACGAGGGATGCGCGCGTCGTCGGGACGCGCGGCGCGATAGACGGGGCGGCTCACGGAACCAGCGGGATGTTCACGCCGGTGCTGCGCGTCGTGAGGTTCTGGAGCGTGATGTCGATCATCTCATATGGCGTGATGACGATCTCGCGATTCAGGACGTAGGCCTCCGGGGCGCCCGATGTGATTGTCACCTGGGCAATCGAGATGATCCCCTTCAAACCGGCGGACGATACGAGGCTGATCCGCAGCGCGTTGCGCTGGGTATCGAAGTTGATCACCGTTCCCGCGATCCCCTGGATGGTGAGTCCGTTCACGAACTCTGGGGGCATGCTGAGCACGATCGTCGCCGCGCCGACAGTGGCATTCCGTGTGTCGAGAATGATGTCGAAGCCGGCGGTGACTCCTTCGCGCACCGGGATCGGGGCGATCTGTGTCGTCGACACCACCGGTGCCGTTGGGTCGCGGGGGACGGTGACGTACACGGAGTCCATGATCGACGGAGCCCCGGCACCGAACGCGCGCACCCAGCCACTGCCGCCGCCCACCCCCGTGATCGCACCGGTTGACCGCACCGTGGCGACGGTGGTGCTCGCACTGTGATAGACGAGCGGGACGCCGGCGAGCGGAAGGCCCAGCAGGTCGCGCGCGACCGCCGAGATCCCAAGCGTTTGTCCGGGGTCGACGATGAAGAGTCGCTGCGCCGTGCTGCCGTACGCGACGCTGCGGACCGCGCTCGCCTGCGGCGGTTGGATGTTGACGTTACCCGTAACGACGGACGCCTGCGCCCCGCTGCTGAAACGCAACCGAAGCGTTGCCGGAGGGAAGGCGTTGGCGGGGATGAAGGTAAGTTGCTCGAAGATCGCGAGGCCGCTGCTGTTAGTCACCGCGACGTCGTTGAGCAGCTCACCGACGGCGTCGAGCAGCGTGGCGCGGACCAGCGTTCCCGCCTGGCGCACGACGTTCCCGGACGTATCCGCCAGTTGCAGGGCGGGCTGTGTCACCAACGGCACGCCGGAGATGATCGTGCCGGACGGCTGCTGGAAGAACGCCATCGAGCGCGGCGGGCCGGCGATCAACTGGATCGGAGCGGAACTGGCTGAGGCGAGACCGGCGGTCGAGAAGACGAGGATACGCGGTCCCTCACTCCCGACGATGCGGAGCGAAGTGAAGGTCGCCACGCCGACCGCGTCGGTCGCAGCGGCGGTGCCCAGCAGCGCCCCCCCCCCACTGCCCACCGACACGGACACGGTGCGGCTCCCGCCACCGACGCCGTTGCCGAATCGATCGGTGACGCGTACGGCGATCGCGGCGGGGAAGGGGAGCGTGTTCTCGATGATCGTCGGCTGCGACGTGATGGTGAGCTGCGCCGGGTCGCCGGGCGACAGGACGAGGCTCCCGGTGGTGACGCTCACCTGTTCCGAGGCGAAGCGCAGCTGGCGGGTGCCGACGACGCCATCGATCGACAACGACGGAAAGCTCGCGTGTCCGGTGAGGTCCGTCGTCGCCGTTCCGCCAGAGACGACACCACCCCCCGACGCGATCGTGGCGGTCACCGGCGTGGGACGCGTGAGCGGATTGTCGAACTGGTCGGCGACCAGCGCGACGATGCCCGGCGACACCGTGACCCCCGCGCGCGCGCCGACCGGCACATTCTGGAGGGTGATTGTCGTGGCGCTACCCGCCTCGAGGGCGAGCGGCGTGGCGGCGATCGTGGGAAGCCCGGCGCTGCTGAATGCGAGCGTGCGAGGCCCGCTGGCGACGAGACCACCGAGGGAGAGGGCACTAAAGGTTGCAAGCCCCGCTGCGTCGGTGGTCGCTTGGGCGCCGGCCAGCGTGCCAGTCCCGACCTGCAGCGAGACGGTGACGACGGTTCCCGGTCGATTGACGATGTTGTCGAACTGGTCGCGCGCGCGCACCGATGGGGCGGGGGTGATCGCCACGCCCGCCCGGACCGAGCCCGGAAGGGCGGTGACGACCTCGAGTCGCGCGGCGGTACCTGCCGCTGCGGTGGCCGCGAGTTGCGCGCTCACCGAGCCCGCCTGTGCCGTCAGCGTCTGAACGCCGCTCGTGTTGCCTAACGTCCAGGAGCCAGCCGTCGCCCGTCCGTTGTCATCGGTCTGTGCTGACGTCGTGCCGATCGTACCCGCCGATGCTGCGAAGGTGACGGTCGTACGCGGAACCGGAAGGTTGTCGGCCGTGCGGACCACCACGGCGATTGGCGTGCCGAGCGCGGCCCCCACGGTTCCGGCCACACTGCCCCCGCCATCGAACGTCACCGAGGCGGGGACGCGCACCGTAGACGGTGGGGTCACGCCGCCGCCGCCATCCCCCCCTCCTCCGCCACACGCGGTGGCCAGGGCGATGACGAGGATCGCCGCGAGGGCGCGTCCCGAACGAAGTGAGGTCTGCCGGACTCGCATGAAGCTCGACTCCATGGTGCGGCGCCGTCGCTTGGGGATTCGCGACGACGCGGGTGAAGAACGGCTCCCGATGGGGGGCCGGCGGGCGTGACGGACAGCGCGCTCCTATTGAGTCACGCGCAAAGTGCCGACGTTTCGGCTCACGCATCGGGGAAAGTCCCAGTGCGCCAGCCTGACCGCGCGTCACTCACGTTCTGTGCCACATCTCACCGCGCGGGCTTTCCGCGACCTCTCCCCCGCGGCGCGCTCTCGTCCCGTCGGACCGGGCATGCGTCGTGGCGAACGTGTGTGGCAGCGTTCCCGCGGAGCGAGGCACGGGCGAGGCACGGGCGAGGAACGGGCGAGGCACGGGCGCAGATAGCGGACGACGTGCTCCGACGCCGGTCTAGCGACCGCACAAGGAGATTCCGCAGGAGCGCGCGCCGCGCCACATTATGCCTCCGGTCTGCTCACGCGGGAGCCGGACGCACTCGCAGTTCGCGACGGCCGGCTCTCCGGCGAGTGTCCACGTGTCATCATTCGGAGCACGGGGTCCACCATGAGCGCCGATCATCCGCTGGCCGACCTGGCGCTCTCG
Source organism: Gemmatimonadota bacterium (assembly GCA_040007995.1). Classification (GTDB taxonomy): domain Bacteria; phylum Gemmatimonadota; class Gemmatimonadetes; order Gemmatimonadales; family Gemmatimonadaceae; genus SCN-70-22. The sequence continues at coordinate 6,892 of JBDTUA010000054.1, forward strand.
CGCCGGATGGAGCGCACGGAGGGGAGCGCGAACGCAGCGTTCGTCGATGCGCGAGCGATCCAGTCGCCCGAACTCGGCGCCACCTGGCGCGAGGTGGGAGGGACGTACGCCATGTTCGATGGCGTTGGGTCGCCGCTGACGCAAACATTCGGATTTGGCCTCTTTTCGCCTCCGACGGTCGAGCAACTCCAGGAGATCGAGGACTTCTTCGACGAGCGCGGCGCGACCGTGCAGCACGAGGTGAGTCCGATAGCCGATCCGGAGATCCTGCCGCTGCTCGCCGCTCGCGGCTATCACCCGGTCGAACTCACATCCGTGATGTGCCAGGTGCTGCCGGCCCCGCCCTCGTCCGCACTCCCTAACAGCGAGACGATCGGGGTGCGCCGTGTGATGGGTGCCGAGATCGAGGCGTGGGTCGACGTCGCCGCGCGCGGGTGGAGCCAAGTGCCGGAATCCGCCGATTTCGTGCGTGGGATTGGCGGAGTGACCGGGCGCGCCGTCGGGACGCACACCTTCCTCGCGGATAGTGAAGGTGTGCCGATTGCGGCGGGTGCGCTGCACGTGAGCGGAAGCGTCGGCCTGCTCGCGGGCGCCAGCACGCTCCCCGATGCGCGACGTCAAGGGGCGCAGGCGGCGTTGCTGCAGGCGCGCCTTCGCTACGCGGCGGTCCAGGGGTGCGACCTGGCGATGATGTGTGCAGCCCCAGGAAGTCCTTCGCAGCGCAACGCCGAGCGCCGCGGATTCCGCATTGCCTACACGCGTATCAAGTGGAGCCGTGGCTAGCGCGCCCGCTGCGGCGACGTGCAACGCTTCGTGGCGGAGCGGCACGGTCGGCACGTGACCGATCCGTTCGCTGTTCTCTTCGAGCCGATGCGCATCGGACCGGTGACGTCACCGAATCGTTTCTACCAGGTGCCGCACTGCAACGGCATGGGGTGGCGCATGCCCGAGGCGCTGGCGGCGATGCGCGGCATCAAGGGCGAGGGAGGATGGGGGGTCGTCTGCACCGAAGAGGTGGAAATTCATCATACGAGCGACCTCTCGCCGTATGTGGAGGGACGCCTGTGGGAGCGCGACGACATGCCAGCGCTCGCGCACATGGTCGAGGCGGTGCACGCGCACGGGGCGCTCGCGGCAATCGAACTGGTGCACAATGGCGTTAATGCGGTCAATCTCTACTCCCGCAGTGCGCCGCTAGGGCCGCGGTCGATGTCTGTCATCGGCGGAACGGGCTACGAGCCGGTGCAGACCCGCCGGATGACGAAGGAGGATTTTCGCGACGTGCGCCGCTGGCACCGCACCGCGGCGCTTCGGTCGCGCGAACTTGGCTTCGACATCGTCTACTGCTACGCCGGGCACCAGCTCACGCTTCCGATGCACCTGCTGTCGCGCCGTTTCAATGATCGGCACGATGAGTATGGCGGCGTTCTCGAGAATCGCGTGCGACTGCTGCGTGAACTCATCGAGGAGACGCGCGAGGCGGTCGGCGATCGCTGCGCAGTCGCGGTGCGCCTGGCGGTCGACGAGTTGATGGGCGACGAGGGGACGACGTCGGACGGCGAAGGACGTGACATCATCGCGATGCTCGCCGAACTGCCCGACCTGTGGGACGTCAACATCAGCGGCTGGAGCAACGACTCGGCCACCTCGCGCTTCGAGAAGGAGGGATTCCAGGAGCGCTACTGCGGCTTTGTGAAGAGCTTGACGACGAAACCGGTCGTTGGCGTCGGCCGGTACACATCGCCAGACGCGATGGTGTCGGCGATTCGGCGAGGGGTGCTGGACCTGATCGGCGCGGCTCGCCCCTCGATCGCCGATCCCTTCCTCCCGCTCAAGATCCGCGAGGGGCGTATCGACGACATCCGCGAGTGTATCGGCTGCAACATCTGCGTTTCGGCCGACAGCAAGCAGGTCCCCATCCGCTGCACGCAGAACCCGACCATGGGGGAGGAATGGCGACGCGGATGGCACCCCGAACAGATCGCGCCGCGGCACGCGGACGAGCAGGTGCTGGTCGTCGGGAGCGGACCCGCGGGGCTGGAGTGTGCGCGGGCGCTCGGCCAGCGCGGGTACCAGGTCGTACTGGCGGAGGCGCGCGCCGAGTTTGGTGGGCGGGTCGTGCGCGAGGCGGGGCTTCCCGGGCTCGGAGAATGGCGTCGCGTGGCGGACTGGCGCCTCACCCAGTTGCGCCGCATGCCTAACGTGGCGTGTTATCCGGGCAGCCCGGTCACCGCCGCCGACGTCGTGGAATTCGGCGCGTCGCACGTCGTGGTGGCGACGGGGGCGCACTGGCGGCGCGACGGCGTCGGGCGCAATCAGTGGCAGGGGATCGTCGGCGTTGATGCGCCGCACGTCTTCACCCCCGATGACATTCTGGACGGGCGCCGGCCGACGGGTCGCGTGCTGGTGTACGATAACGATCATTTCTATCTCGGCGGCGTCATCGCAGAGCTGCTGGCGGCTGAGGGGTGCGAGGTGTCGATCGTCACCCCCGCGTCGCTCGTCTCGTTCTGGACGCAGTACACGCTCGAACAGTCGCGCATTCAGAGCCGCCTCCTTTCGCTTGGCGTCACCCTGCACACGGAATTCACGGTGGACAGGCTCACCGCGGGGGAAGCTCTCGGCCGCAGTGCGAGGGCCGCCGGTGTGCAGCACCTCGCCTGCGATGCGGTCGTGCTCCTGACGGATCGACTTCCCGACGACCTCCTCCTTCACGCGTTGCAACCCCTGCAGCTCGACGGGCGACTGCGGTCGCTCCGCTGCATTGGCGACGCCGACGCCCCTGGAATCATCGCGCAGGCGGTCTTCGCGGGGCACCTGGCAGCCCGTGAATTTGGCGAGACCTGCGACGACGCGACTCCCTTTCGCGTGGAGCGCGCGCGGTAGGGATCTTTCGCAACGCGTAGGGATGTCGCCGTGAGCGCGCCCGGTGCGCGAGGTACGGGGGGAGCGAGTGGGCGCCACGACACTTTCCGACGAGACGAGATGAATCGGGCGCCCTGCCTCGAGCTCGCCAGCATAGCAGGGTCCTTCGTCCCGTGGTGCACATGGTAGCTTTCGTCGGACAAGGGCTTCGCACAACGGCGACTCGCCACACGATCACCACCCGTCGACGCATGAGCATGGAGCAACACCACTCGCGCCCCGAAGAGCTGGCGAACGCGCTGACGCATGGCGCGGGACTCGTGGCGAGCCTCGTCGCGCTTCCGGTGCTGGTGCTGGCGGCGACCCGCGGGGGTGACGCGCTGCAGATCGTTGGATCCGTGGTGTTCGGGACGACGCTCGTCCTGCTCTATGGAGCGTCGGCTGCCTATCACGCGGCTCGCCCCTCACCGCGTAAGCTGATGTTGCGACGGATCGACCACTCCGCCATCTATCTGCTCATCGCCGGGACCTACACCCCGTTCGCGCTCGGGCCGCTGCGCGGGCCGTGGGGATGGTCGCTGCTCGGCGCCGTCTGGACGATGGCGGTAATTGGCGTGGTGATCAAGAGCAAGCGCTCCTTCGGCAAGGGGCGGCTGTCCACCGCGCTCTACGTCGGCATGGGATGGTTTGCCGTCGTGGCCATCGGACCGCTTGCGTCGCACGTTGGGTGGAGCGGGTTGCAGTGGCTGCTGGCGGGCGGCCTGGCGTACACGGGCGGCGTCGTCTTCTACGCCACCGATCGTCGGGTGCGGTTCGGTCACGCTATCTGGCATCTCTTCGTGCTCGCCGGGAGCACCTGCCACTTCGTCGCCGTGCTGTATCACTCAGCGCGCGCGGTCGCCTAGTCGTCGGGGTCGACGGACGGCGGGTGGGGCACTAGCCTCCACGCATGGCGCAGACCGCAACGATTTATACCCTGGAGATCCAGCTGTCCGACGTGGACCGCGGAGTCTACGAGACGCTGGCGTTACGCGTGGCGTGCCATCCCTCCGAAACGGAGGAGTACCTCTGGACGCGTATTCTCGCCTACTGCCTCGAGTACGCCGAAGGGATCGCCTTCTCCAAGGGTCTCTCCGAGCCCGATGAGCCTGCGGTCGTAGTTCGCGACCTGACCGGGACGCTGGTCGCATGGATCGAGGTGGGCGCCCCCGATGCGGCACGGCTGCACCGGGCCAGCAAGGCGTCACCGCGGGTCGCCGTCTACACGCACAAGGAACCCCGCCTGCTGCAACGGCAGTATGAAGGGGAGCGCATCCATCGCTCAAGCGAGATCGGGCTCTACGCGGTCGATCGCGAGTTGCTGGAGGCGCTCGTCGCACGGCTCGAGCGACGGCTCGCCCTTTCCATTTCGGTGACCGAGGGGACGCTGTACGTCACCATCGGTAGCGAGACGCTGAGCGGGGAGGTGGTCCGCCACCCGCTCACCGCCTCACCTGCCCCATCGCGTTAGTCGTATCGGAGGGCACGCCTCGGGTTCACGCGTGAGGCAGGGACCGCCGGGAGGTATCCGGCGGCGAGCGCGACGCGGGTGCGTAGCGATGCCCCGCCCAGGATGGCGAGGAGGTCGAAGCCTTTCACGCCGAACAGCAGCGATTGCGCCCCACGTCCGAGGGCGAGTGCCGCGACAACGCCGATCACCCCGCCCCCGGCGATCATCACGCCGACCTGTCGCAGGACCATGCGCCGCACCATGCCGCTGCTCGCCCCCAACGCCATGCGCACGCCGATCTCGCGGGTGCGCTGGGCGACCGTGTAGGCGAGCACACCGTGCGCTGCTCGTCACCCCGGTTCACGCGGCCGGAGCTCGTAGGCGTGCGGAGCGCGTAGCATTCTGACGCTCCGTCCCGTATCGTAGGCGACGATGCGGGCCGCCCAAGACGGGACCCGCCGACGCCTGCCGCGACGGGCGCCGACGCGCCGACCCACGCGGAGGGATCGCCTTGGTTCGTTGTCACCGTACGACTCGCCGTTATTCGACTCTTGCGATGCGCGCCGTCACAGCGCTCCGCACCGCGCTAGGCGCACTGGTGGCGGTGCCGCTCATCGCCGGCGCCCAGCAGCCGGGGGCGCCCGTCAATGACCGACCGAACCCGTATCGCACCGAGGAAGGCTGGGCGAAGCTCCCCGCCGGGCGTACCTGGGGATCGACCAGCGCCGTCGAGATAGACCGGGACGGGACGAGCATCTGGGTCGCTGAGCGTTGCGGCGCGAATTCGTGCCTCGGCTCCACAGTCGACCCGATCCTCAAGTTCGATGCGAGCGGGAAGCTCGTCAAAAGCTTCGGAGCGGGACTGATGATATTCCCGCATGGCATCTACGTCGACCACGACGGCAATGTCTGGGTGACAGACGGGCAGGACAACCTGCCGCGGCGCGCGCGTGGCGCCGCGCCGGACGCCCCCCTTCCGCCGCCGCCCGCCACGGTCATCGGGCACCAGGTATTCAAGTTCAGCCCTGAGGGCCGACTGCTCCTGACGCTCGGAAAGAAGGGGGGCGGCAAGGGCGAGGACTTCTTCTACCAGCCGAACGACGTGCTCGTCGCGCCGGACGGGATGATCTTCGTGGCCGAAGGGCACGGGAGCGACAATGCGCGGATTCTCAAGTTCTCGCCGGACGGCAAGCTGGTGAAGCAGTGGGGGCGGAAGGGGACCGGCAAGGGAGAATTTGACCAGCCGCACGCCCTCGCGCTGGACTCGCGCGGCCGTCTCTTCGTGGGCGACCGCAGCAACAATCGCATCCAGATCTTCGACCAGGACGGGAAGTACCTCGACGAGTGGACGCAGTTCTCGCGTCCTAGCGGGATCTTCATCGATGCGAGGGACAACATCTACGTTGCGGATTCCGAGTCCGGGTCGGTCGAGCCGGAGAACAAGGCCTGGATACGAGGGATACGCATCGGGAGCGCGAAGGACGGCGTAGTGCGGGCATTCATCCCCGACCCGGCGGTCGATCCACCAAGCACCAGCTCGGCCGAGGGCGTGGCCGTGGATCGCAACGGGGTGATCTATGGGGCAGAGGTGGGGCAGCGGGCGCTGAAGCGATATGTGAGAAAGTAGAAGACGAGAAGACGAGATCACTTTGCGTCGGAGGTTGGCGATGGGGGCGATGGCATCGGTGTCACGACGTGGGTTCATGGAAGGGCTGGCGGTCGCGGCGGGAGCAATTGCGCTGACTCCCGCTGCGGCACGGGCGGCGGAGGTACTCACGCGACAGGGAGGGGGACCGGCCTTCACGGGGCGCCCCTTTGCGGCTGACGACTACGACAGCTACGCCAAGCTGGCGGCGAACGAGAATCCGTACGGCCCGTCCGACGTCGTCATGGCGGCGATGACTGCGGCCTTCAAGTACTCCAATCGCTACGGCTATCCTGACGGCCACATCCTCGAGGAGATCGCCCGACTGCACGGCGTCGACAGCAGCCAGGTGCTCCTCGGGGCTGGCTCCGGCGAGCTGCTCTCGGTCGCCGCCCTCGCCTTCCTCGGCGACGGGCGCCGAGTAATCGGATCGCAGCCGACTTTCGACACGGTCTTCAAGTATGCTGCGGGCGTGCACGCCGAGTCGATACAGCTTCCGCTCCGCGCGGACTACACGCAGGACATCGCGCAGCTGGTGCACACCACTCGGCAGAACTGGCGCGACGTCGGCCTGGTGTACATCTGCAACCCGAACAATCCGACCGGGCGAATCGTCAGTGCCAAGGAGATTCGCACGCTCCTTGATGATATTCCGGAAGATGTCCCCGTGCTGATCGACGAAGCGTATCATCATTTCGTCGAGGACCCGGCCTACGCGTCGTCGCTCAACTACGTGATGCAGGGTCGCCAGGTGATCATCACGCGCACTTTCTCCAAGATTTCAGGGCTCGCGGGGATGCGACTCGGCTACGCGATTGCACCGCGTACGGTCATCGATCGCATGCGACCCCACGCCATCGGCAGCATCAACGCCTTGGTGAAGCACGGGGCGCTCGCGGCGCTCACGGACACGGACGGGCAGGCGCGGGTCAAGCAGGTGAACAACGAGTTGCGTGCGCGCACGGTGAAGGCGGTGCAGGGGCTTGGCTACGAGGTCATCCCGTCGGAAGCCAACTTCTTCATGGTGCACATCAAGCGCCCCGTGCTTCCCGTCATCGCCGCGTTCAAGGAGAAGGGCGTACTCGTGGGGCGTCCCTTCCCTCCGATGATTAATCATCTGCGAGTCTCGGTCGGTACGCCCGCCGAGATGGAGCGATTTCTCGCTACGTTCGGACAGCACTTTTCAGTGTAGGTTGGGGAAGACGAGAAGACCAGAAGACGAGACTCGTCTTCTCGTCTTCTCGTCTTCTGGTCTTCTCGTCCGCTCCCTACTTCAGCGCGAGCGCTGTCAGCGTCGCGCTCGCGCCGGCACCCGACGCGAAGACGATGTACTGCTTGCCCTTGTGCATGAATGTCATCGGCGTGGCGGTGGTCTTCGCGGCGATGCGGACTGCCCCCACCTGTTTGCCGGTCGCCTTGTCCACTGCGAACAGTTGGGGTGGCTGTCCCGGGACGCCGCCGTTCCGGCCGGTGCCGAAGATCACTAGCGACTTGGTGGTGATGATCTGGGCCTGCCCGCGCGCTCCTTGCGGGGGGAGTGCTACCCCTTCGAAAAGCGGGTCCTTGCTGGTGGTCGGCACCATCCCTCCGTTCGGGATCCACCACTTCTTGTCACCGGAGTTGAGGTCGTACGCGGTCACACCGCCGTACTCTTTCGGCTTGACGATCGACACCCCGCCGATCGACGACGCGCCGGCGCGTCCCGAAAAGCCGTCGCCGCGCAGGTCCTTGCGGGGCTCGTAGCCGGCCGGCGTGGGGAGTGCGCCTAGGAGCCCGCAGCTATCGTGTGGTGACGAGTAGCGGAACTCGGAGCAGGGATCCTTCTGCAGCGTGATCGTGCTGATGCCCGTCTGCGACCCGACGTAGACCATCCCCGTCTCCGGGTCAACGGCCGTGCCGCCGTCGATGTTTACGCCCCCCGATGCGCCGGGGTTGTACCACGAGCACGTCAGCCCGCTCTTGCCCCCGTCGGCCGGCTGGCCAGGGATGTAGTAGGGACCCATGCGGCAGCGCCGGGCGATCTTGAGCGCCGAATCCTTGATCGCCGGCGTGAAGTCGATCAAGTCGCTCTCGACCATGCCCTGCTGCGAGTATGGCTCGGGCTTGCTGGGGATCGGTTGTGTCGGCCACGTCTCCTCGCCGGGGGTTTCGCTCGCGAGGACCTGCGTCTCGACAATCGGCCAGATCGGTTCGCCCGTCACGCGATCGAGGACGTACATCCATCCCTGCTTCGTCGTCTGGGCGACGATCTTGCGCTTCTGGCCATTGACCGTCGCGTCCAGCAGATTCGGCGCGATGGGGGTGTCGTAGTCCCAGATGTCGTGGTGCACGAACTGGAAGTGCCATTTGCGTGCGCCGGTCTTTGCATCGATCGCGAGTAGCGTATTACCGAACAGGTTCTTGCCGAGCCGATGGCCACCGTATTCGTCCATGAGCGGCATCCCGGTCGGGATGTAGACGAGCCCGAGTTCGGGATCGGCGACGTACGGAGCCCACGCATCGACCTTTCCGACGCCTGGTGTTCCGAGTTTGGTGCCATTCTTCCACGTGTCGGCGCCGAACTCCCCGGGCTGCGGGATGAGGTTGAACTTCCACAGGGGCTTCCCGGTGTGCACGTCGAAGCCGCGGATGAACCCGTGGAGATTCTTGAGGCGAATCGGGTAGTAGCCATGGATCGACGAGTTGCCCACCACGATCACGTCGCCGATCACCTGGGCCGGACTACTGTTGGCGATTTGTCCTTCGCTCGGGTCGATACCGATGGTTCCGTCGGCGCCGGTCTTGGTCGTTGCATTCCATGTTTCTCCCGCGCGCGCTCGGCGGGCGGGGGCCGCGTCGGAGATGATGAGCGGCCCGGAGTCATCGACGGCAAGCGGCACCATCGGATAGCCGAGACCCTCCATCAGGTCGACCACGCCGTTCTTCCCGAACTTGGGATCGGGGACGCCGGTCTTGGCATCGAGCGATGCCAGATGGTACCCCGGCGTTATCACAATGACGCGCTCGTCGCGTCCGTCGGTCCAGTACGCGAGTCCGCGGCCGGCAAACTGCCGCGGCGCCTTCTGCCAGCGGATTCCCTCGTCCAGCCGCCACATCCAGAGTGTCTCGCCGTTCACCGGATCGATCGCGGTGGCGATGCGTCGCGTGGTCGCGACGGTGAAGAGTCGCCCGTTGGCGTAGAGCGGCGTGGTACGGTAGTACTCATCTTCGCCGAAGGCCGCCGACCCCCACGTCCACGCGACTTTGAGGTCGTGGAAGTTCCCGGCGTTGACCTGGTCGAGCGCCGAATAGCGCGTCCCCCAGGCGTCACCCGCCCAGTACCTCCACTCTCCCGGCGCGTTCCCACGGACGAGCGCCTTGCCCTGCTGGGCGCTGGAGTCGGCGACTCGGGTCAGGGAGATCGCCAGAAGCGCGCCGCCGAGGAGGAGTGCCATCCCTAACGAGCGCCGGGTGGTCCAGTGTTGCGTCATGGTCGTAGTCATCCTCGAGCGTGAAGGGGGGCTTGCACTGCGCATGGGCGGCACCGATCGGGTGGAGGGACTCAGTGCGCCGCCGTCTCGATGCGAATGTGACGCGCGGCTACCAAGTCGTAGGGGAGCTCGACGTCGCCGGATGGGAAGCCGTTCAGCATCAGGATGTAGGCGGTGACGGCTGCGTATTCTTCGCCGGTCAGGCTCCCCGGACTGTTCTTGGGCATTTTCTCGGTCATGTAGGCCAGCAGGTCGGAGAGCCGCCTCCCGCCCCAGCTGTTCTTGAAGACGACGCCGGTGTGGGACGCGGGGACGTGGCATTCCCGGCATGTTCCGACGTAGATGTCCTTCCCGCGTGCGGCCTGTGCGTCCGTGTACACACCACTCAGGGTCGACCGCGTCGGCTCGTTCGCCTGTGCCATTGCCGGTGCTGACCACCCCAGGAGCAGGGCGCCCGCGAGCAGCAACGTCCAGGTCTGCGGGCGCACGGGCTCGCGCGCGAGTCGCGCCACGAGCGTTGCCACGATCCACAACACGGCGACGATGACCAGCAGGAGCATGGTTCCCCGGAGAGCGGCGGCCGCCAACGTGACGTCGAGGGTCGGCCAGGCAAAACGATAGGCGCGCAGGACACCAAAGTGGTCGGTCATCCAATGCCACGATTCGTGCGCCACGAGCGCGGACAGGACGATCGTGCCGGCACGCTCCGGTACGAGATGGCGAAAGCCCCAGGCAAGCGCGGGAACGAGTGCGGCGATCACCAGCAGTTGCCCGATTTCGACCCCAACGTTGAACGCCAGCAGCGAAGCGATCAAGTGCCGCCCGGCGAATTGCAGCGAGTCCCGCAGCGCGAACGAGAAGCCGAAGCCGTGTACGAGCCCGAAGCCGAAGGCGTAGATCCATCGGCGCTCGAGGCGCGGCCCGACCAGGTTCTCCACCGCCATCAGCACGATCGAGAGCGCGATCAGGAACTCGATCAATGGCGGGAACCAGGCCGCCGACGGCGCCATGCCTAACGCCGACGCGATCAGGGTGATCGAATGGGCCGCTGTGAAAGCGGTGACGACCCCGACCAGCGGCCGGACGCGTCGGAAGGGGATGACCAGGCAGAAGAGGAAGAGGAGATGATCGATCCCCCCGAGAATGTGCGTGAAGCCGAGCCGGATGAACTGCCCCGCCGCCTGCAGCACTCCCGGGTCCAGCGAGACCAGGCCGGGGTTCCCCGTGTACTCATACGCCCGCTCGGCGCCGTCGATCGAAGTCCACCGCATGACGGTTGTGGTGGATGCCCCCAGATGGGCGAGCAGCGGACGGATGGCGAAATGGGCGGCGTTCGACGTGATAGGATAGGAGAGCACCACGTCGACCATCGCCTGGCGCCACGGGAGTTCCGACTCGTTGGGGAGCGGCAACGACGACACGTGGGCGCGGGCAGCGTCGAAGCTCACGAAGCTGCGATCCGATGGAAGACTGATGCGCGTCGCCTCCACCACGCCGTTGGGGAGGGGACGGCCGTCTTCGTACAACTCGAGATAGCTGGCGATCCACAGCGTCGCGGCTTCTGGCAGGAGCAGCGTGGATCGCGCGATGTCGAGGTACTCGCCGCTCCACCTGGGAAAGTCGATATCGCGGAGCGACTCCAGCGGCACGCGCACGACGAGACGGAGGTGCGCGCTGTCGGCACGGGAGAGGATCTGCACCGCCACCCGGGCGGGCACCTCGTGCGCGCGCGCCATGCCCGATCGGCCGACCAGCAGTGCAAACAGGATTGTGAGCACGCGTAACCTGCGCCACCCGCGCTCCGCCCTTGTGCGGTGTGGCGCGCGTACGCGGTTCGCCGCGCGTCGGAGGGTCGGGGGGAGTAAGCTGGGCATGCGGGCAACTTCTCAGTACGTACCGGCGCGCGAGGTTGCTGGACCCTCCCCCGCGTCTGGACGGGGGACGGACCGGTGCGGTAGTATGGTCGCCGCACGCCGCGCCGGCGAGTCTTTCAGCCACTCTCGCGCGGGAGAGGGGCGATCTAGCTGCGCGGGATGGACGTCCATGACCGGTTCGCGGAAGGTGCTGGTGGCGACGCTGCTCGGGGCGTCGATTATCGCCCTCGGCGTTGGGGAGCGAGCCCTGCAGGGTGCCACCGGCGGCGCGGCGGTGGAGGCGCCGACATTCGACGTCGACCCCTTCTGGCCTCAGCCCCTACCTAACCACTGGATCATGGGCTCGGTGATCGGCGTCGGGGTCGACGCGCGTGATCACATCTTTATCGTGCATCGGCAGCAGACGCTCAACGCGCGGACGGAAGTGGGGGCGGAAGCCACGCCGCCGATGGGCGAGTGCTGCGTCGCGGCGCCTCCGGTCCTCGAGTTCGCCCCGGACGGCAAGCTGGTGAATTCGTGGGGTGGCCCCGGCGAGGGCTATACGTGGCCCGAGTCGAATCACGGCATCTCAATCGACAGCAAGGACAACGTCTGGATCGGCGGCAATGGGAACGGAGACTCGCACATTCTCAAGTTCACGCACGAGGGAAAGCTCCTGCTGCAGATCGGTGTCCCCGGCCGGGGGGCGAATAGTAACAGCATGGATAGTTTCGGGCGCGTCGCGAAGATCTCGTTCGACAAGGCGGCCAACGAGGCCTACGTCTCCGACGGTTATGCCAACAAGCGCGTCGCCGTCCTTGACATGAACACCGGGGCCATCAAGCGCTACTGGGGCGCATACGGCAACAAGCCAGAGGACACGAATCCCGGCCCCTACAACCCCGATGCGCCCCTCGCGCAGCAGTTCCGCAATCCGGTTCATTGTGCGGAACCGAGCAACGACGGGCTGGTCTACGTATGCGACCGGCCGAACGACCGCATCCAGGTCTTCCAGAAGGACGGCAAGTTCGTGAAGGAGGTCCGCATCGCCCCCCGCACCCTGGGCGACGGCTCGGTGTGGGACATCGCCTTCTCCAGGGACGCGCAGCAGAAGTACATCTATCTGGCTGACGGCCGAAACGAGAAAGTCTACGTGCTCGACCGCCAATCGCTCGAGATCCTGACGGCCTTCGGCGATGGGGGACGACAGCCGGGCCAGTTCTTCGCAGTGCACAGTATCGCGACCGATTCGAAGGGCAACATCTACACGACCGAGACGTACGAGGGGAAGCGCCTCCAGAAATTCACCTACAAGGGACTCGCCCCGGTAACGACGAAGAACCGCGGTGTCCCCTGGCCGGCCCGGCGCTGACGTCGACCATCCGGTCAGGGATGGTCGGAGCGCCACGCTGACCTGAGTCTGGTGGCGAGTCGGGGCACAAGTCGGGGCGGACGCGTGGAGAACGACAGTTCAGGCGCCAAAATCAGCGTTCGTTCCTGAAACGAGGCGCCGGCCGTCGCGTAGGTGAGGCAGGGTGCGCACATTTCACGGTGGCGTACCGTTCCGCGCACCCGTGCCCCGGTGCCGACCCACGAGGACCCCATGCACGAAGCGCAGATTGCTCCGCCGTCCCCCCCTTCGCCGCCACAGCTTCCTGTCATCACGGATGCCCCGGCGGTCGAATTAATCCAGCCCCCGGCCGTCGCCGGCACGAATGCTTCCCCAAGCGACGTGCTTCAGGCGTACCAGGCCCAGCGCGACGAACTGCGCAGCCAGCTGAACAGCCTGACGAGCGAGCGCTACTCCATCGCGCGTCGTCTGCGCGAAGGCGAAGTCAGCGGGGTGGACAAGGCGGGGTTGGAATCCAGGATGCAGGCGCTCGACACCCGAATCCTCGACGTGAGCAAGTCGGTCGCGGCGGCCGACCTCCGCGTCGCAACGCAAAAAGGGGTACCGGGAGCCAACGTACCACCGCCGTTTAGCGAACAAGGTCCGCCCAGGC
>JBDTUA010000055.1:0-20122 GCA_040007995.1 Gemmatimonadota bacterium
GATGATCGCCGCGGAGCGCCGTCCGTCAACGACGCGGCTTCGACGCGGCTTCGACCGGCGATGGCGTTTGCTATATTGTATACAATTCTCTCGCCCAGGACTGCCGAGTGCATACTGCCGTTGGACCCTCGTCGGAACGCGCCCGCCGCGCATCCACGCATCGACTGCTCGTTGCGCTCCTGCTCGCGACGCCCTGGCTCGTCATGCCGCGGCCACTCGATGCCCAGATCGCGTCGCCGCTCGAGCTGCGCGTGCCGAAGCCCCCGACCGTGGCCACCATCGACGGACAAGGAGTGCTGGTCTACGAGCTCCACATCACGAACTTCTCTCCCGTCGCGCAGAACATCCGGCGGATCGAGGTGCTCGATGATGCCACGCCGGCACATGTGCTGCTTACCCTCGAGGACTCCGCGCTGGCGAACGCCATGCAGCGCCCGGGAGTCTCCCCGCCCCCCGCCGCCATCGACCGGGCACGCCTGGCCGGAGGACTGCGCGCCGTGGTCTACCTCTGGACGCCGGTCAGCGCCACCGCGCCGCCGAAGCGCGTGTCGCATCGCATTACCGATTTTGAGGGCAGTGGGGACAGCGCGGTGACCTACACGGTCGTCGGTGGCGCCGCCGTCGTCGCGACTTCCGTGGCAACGATCGCCCCGCCCTTTCACGGGGGGCCGTGGCTGGCTGCCAATGGTCCGGGTCCGGTCTCCGGCCATCGGCGCGCGCTCATCCCCGTGGATGGCACCCCGGCGATCGGGCAGCGCTTCGCCATCGACTATGTGAAGCTCGACACGGCGGGAAAGACGTACAAAGGCGATAAACTCGTGAACGCCAACTACTACGCGTATGGCGTGGAGGCGCTCGCCGTAGCCGACGGGATTGTCGCCGAGCGGAAGGACTCGATCCCCGAGAACATCCCCGGGGCGACTTCGCGCGCCGTTCCCATCACGCTCGCGACCATCGGCGGGAATCACCTGATCCTCGATATCGGCGGAGGGCGCTTCGCCTTCTACGCGCACCTGCAACCCGGGTCGCTGCGAGTGAAGGTCGGTGATACGGTGCGCAAAGGACAGGTGATCGGCCTGGTCGGAAACTCCGGCAACTCGACCGAACCGCACCTCCACTTTCACATCAGCGATGCGCCGTCGCCGCTCGGCTCGGAAGGGCTCCCGTACGTGATGGAGAGCTTCAAGCTGGTCGGCAGGTGCAAAGCCGCCTTCCTCGGCTGCGTCGCCGTCCCCGCGGAGACGCGGCGTGGCGAGATGCCGAGCGGGGTGATGGTCATCGAGGTGCCCTGAGGTCGCGCGTTACTCCATCTCCACCCGCTCGCAGGCGAGTTCGAGCGTCTCCATCGCGATGTCGCTCCCACTCGCCGCGAGCACGCTCCAGGAGAGATGGATGGGACGGGCACGCAATAGCTTCCACGACAGCACGATTGCGCTCCGGTCCTCGTTCTGCAGGTAGATCCGGACGGTGCGTGCGGCGTTGGCATCGCCGTTCCGAACCGCGTCGTACCACTGGTAGAGCGAAAGTGACCCGGCCACGCCGCGCTTGAGAATGACGTTCCCCGTGTGCTCCAGCCCGGTCAGCTTCCGCACGGCGTCGAGCTTGTCGTTGCCGTTGCGGTATTCGAGTACGTCGACCCAGAGTTCGGGGAGCGTGACCTCCGAGAAGCCGGCGTCGGCGGCCTCACCGTCCCCCGTTCCCAGATCGACGAGGAAGTTGAAGCTTCCGTACGGATTGTCCCTCACGACGGCCATGGCACCCTCGGCGAAGTGGTGAGCAGGGGGGCTTTTCGACTTGCCCCGTAGCGGTTTCCGGGTGGACATTCGGCGAAGCTGCGTGTCGCGCCGAGGGAGAGCAAGGTTGAGAGACTCGGGGGGCGCGGGGGAATCTTTGCCGAGTCAGAAACTCCCCATTGCAACCGACCCCGCCCATCGCGTAATATCAGTAGTAGTGCTTGAGAACCATTCTCAACAAATCCCACGTGTCCAAGTCCCGCCAACTTCCGGCCTTCGCCGAACTCGACACCAGTGCGCCTCAGCGCACGTGCGCGTTAGCGGCGTGTCTGCCCGGAAGTCGGGCTACCGTGGTCGACATTGTCTGTTCTGCCGATGAAGGATGCCGCCTGCGTGCGCTGGGGCTGTATGAGGGGAGCCGAGTCTGCGTCATCGACTCGCGCCACTGCATGGTCCTCGATGTACGCGGCACGCGACTCGCGCTCGGTCAGGCGCTGACCACCGGCATCACCGTCCAGCCGGACCGTCTGCGCGGCTGACCCCGCGAGCGTGCCGTGAGGAGTTCGTCCTCGTGATGCAATTGTGGTGAGCCCGACGTGAGCACTCTGCAGCGTCCCAATCGCGCCGGTCGGGACAAGCTGACGGGCGACCAGGCCCTTGGGGCCGGCGACACGCCCGCCGTCCTGCGCGTGGCGATCATCGGGAATCCCAACACCGGGAAAACCACGCTCTTCAATGCCTTGACCGGCCTGCGGCAGCGCGTCGGCAACTTTGCCGGGGTGACGGTGGAGCGTGTGGAGGGGACGTTCCGTACCCCCGATGGTCGACGCGTCTCGATCCTCGACCTCCCTGGCAGCTACTCGCTCAGCGCCGGCTCGCCGGACGAGAAAATCGCCCTCGATGTCCTGCTCGGTCGTGACTTCGACCGCTGGACCCCGCAAGTCGTCCTGGTCGTCGTCGATGCGGCGCATCTCGAGCGCAATCTCTTCCTCACCAGTCAGGTGCTGGAGCTCGGCATCCCGGTCGTGGTCGCCCTCAACCAGTTCGACGTCGCGCAGGAAGAAGGGGTGACGATCGATGTCCCCGAGCTGATCCACGAGCTCGGTGTCGCCGTCATCCCGACAGTTGCCAAGCGCGGCGAAGGGGTGGAGAGCGTGAAGCGCGCGATCGAGATCGCCGCCGCGTTGCCGGCGCCGGAGCGGCGCTTCGAACTGCCGGCCGCGGTCGCGGAGAGTCTCGTCCCCGTCGTTGCGCATCTCGAGGGGACCGGCATGATCCGGTCCGCGGCCGGCATGGAGGCGTTGCGTCTGCTGGCCGTGGCACGCACGGAGCCCCACCTCATGGGGCACGACGCACTCCAGCGCGATGTGGCGGCGGCGATTGCCGCGCTGCAGGGGCAGGGATTCGCGCCCAATCGGCTCGAGGCGGAGCTTCGCTACGCATGGATTTCCGGCATCACCGAACGCACGGTGCGCAGTGCTGTCACCGACGGGCGCAGTCGCAGCCACCACATCGATGGCGTCGTTCTGCACCGGGTGTGGGGGCCGCTGATCTTCCTCGCGCTGATGGCGCTCGTCTTTCAATCGGTCTTCACCTGGGCGCAGCCCTTCATCTCCGCGATCGAATGGGTGGTGGGGACTGGTGGAGACATGGTCGGCGGGTGGCTTCCTTCCGGAGACCTGCGAAGCCTCGTCATCGACGGTGTCTTCGCCGGCGTGGGCTCGGTGCTCGTCTTCCTGCCGCAGATCGCGATTCTCTTCGGTTTTATCGGCGTGCTCGAACAATCCGGCTACATGGCGCGCGCCGCGTTCCTCATGGATCGCGTGATGCGCCGCGTGGGGCTGCACGGCAAGAGCTTCATCCCGATGCTCTCTGGCTACGCCTGTGCCGTGCCAGGGATCATGGCGACCCGCACGATCGAGGATCCCAAGGATCGTCTGGCGACGATCCTCGTCGTCCCGCTCATGAGCTGCTCAGCGCGCCTTCCGGTCTACACGCTCCTCATCGGGTCGTTTATCCCGCCGGTCGTCTATTTCGCCGGCGTCGGGCTGCAGGGGCTGACGATGCTCGGGATGTACCTGCTGGGGACGCTCGCCGCCCTCGCGGCCGCCGCGGTCTTCAAGCGCACGCTGCTCAAAGGGCCGGTTCGCCCGATGATCCTCGAGCTGCCGCCGTACCGCTGGCCGAGCCTGCGCTCGTTGGGCGTGTCGGTCGCCCAGCGCTGCTTCCTCTTCCTGCGTCGCGCTGGCACCGTCATCCTCTCGCTCTCGATCGTTCTCTGGGCGATGGCGACGTATCCGCGTGCGACCATCGATCCCACGCTCTCGCGGTCGGCGCAGCAGGAGGAGCAGCTCGCCCACTCGGCGCTCGGGCGCGTGGGACATGCGATTGAGCCACTAGTGCGTCCGTTGGGGTATGACTGGAAGATCGGCGTCTCGATCGCCGCGAGCTTTGCAGCCCGCGAAGTGTTCGTCTCCACGATGGGAACGATCTACGGAGTGGGCGATGTCGGCGATAATTCGATGGCGCTCGGCCAACGCCTTCGCGCGGAGCGCAATCCGGCGACCGGGGCCCCGACCTACACGACGCTGGTGGCAGTGGGTTTGATGGTCTTCTATGTATTTGCCCTGATGTGCATCAGCACCATCGCGGTTACGGTGCGCGAGGCCGGCGGCGGGCGCATCGGATGGCAGTGGGCCGGACTGCAGTTCGCCTACATGCTGGCGCTGGCGTACGGTGCGGCCTGGCTCGTGTACCGCGGCGGCCTCGCGTTAGGCCTGGGAGGGTGACCCGATGCACATAACCGGTGAGTCGTTCACGATCGTCCTGATCGTCAGTGCCGCGCTCCTCTTCACCGGGCGCCGCATCTGGCGCGCGGTGCAGTCCGCACGATCGACCCGATCCGCGGGGTGCGACTCCGGGTGCGGCTGCGACACCGCTGCCGAGCCCAAGGCCCGCGACTGGGCCGAATCGTGACGCGACGTCGCCCGCGCGGATCGGGTCGCTGTCAGGAAGCGGATAGGAAGCTGACAGACACATGAAGCACGCGGGGGCGCCGAGGTGGGCGCCCCCACGTGCCTTACGCCTCCTGCAATCCCTTGATGTCCAGCTTGTTCATGCCGAGCATGGCCTGCTGCACGCGCTTAGCCTTTTCGGGATCGGGGTGTTGTAGGAGCGGCAGCAGGACGCTCGGAACGATCTGCCACGACAGGCCGAACTTGTCCTTCAGCCAACCGCAGCGGCTCTCCTGGCCGCCGTCGGCGGTGAGGCGCGTCCAGAGCGAATCGATCTCGTCCTGCGTCTCGCAGTTGACCATCAGCGAGAACGCCTCGCTGAACGTGAACATCGGGCCGCCGTTGAAGGCGTGGTAGGTGTGGCCGTCCAGCACAAAGCTCCCCGAGAAGACGCGGTCGCCGGCGCGGTTGAGGCTCACGATGTGCGAGTTCGGGAAGAGCGACGTATAGAGCGTCATCGCCTCCTCGACCGTGTTATCGAACCAGAGGAACGGAGTGACCTTCTGCGGCGCGGGCTTGCTGCCGGGGGCGGGGCTGGTCTGCGTCATCGTGATATCCTCGGCTGATCGTTTCGTGTGGCGTGGTGATGCGCCGTCATCGGCGCCTGCATCCTTCAGTCGGAGCCGGGGATCGCGGCTCGACGTCGAAGCGAAAAAATCGGGCGCGACGGAGAGTTCCCGTCGCGCCCGATGGTACTTCGGACTGGACCGCTTACGACACGGTCGCGCTCTGCAGGTCGCGGATCGACTTGAGCAGCATCTGCACCTTGGCGCCGTCGCACGATGAGCGGGCGTCGCCTTCTACCTGTCCCGCGAGCGTCGAGAGCCCCGAGGAGCGCTGGGCACCCGGAGCGCGCTCGGCGGTCGTCAGAGCCTGGCGGACTTCGGCGATACGTGCGGCCGAGAGACACTTGTTGCGCTCGAGCTGGTCTACGAACGAGCGGGCGAGCGAAAACGACGGCGGCCAGACGATCTTCGGCTGCCCCTGCGCGTTCAGGTGCGTCCAGTGCACCGTTTTCGCCGCGTCGATCTCATTCTGCGAGATGTACTGGCTCGGCTGGAGGTCGGCGACGTCCATACCGCGCGCGATCTCGGAGCTCACGATCGAGCCATTGTACCAATAGACCGACCACGAACCACCCATGCGCATCTGGGTGGAATCGACCGGACCGCGATCGAAATAGGCGACCTCGAACGGCTTCGAAGCGTCCGTCCAGTCGAAGACCGAGATACCGCCCTGGTACCAGGCCTGCACCATCACGTCGCGTCCCGGGATCGGAATGAGCGACCCGTTGTGCGCCACGCAGTTCTCCTCCGCTGACTGGATCGTGGGGATCTTGTAGTAGCTCTCGAACTTCATCTTGCGGTTCACGATCGAGAAGATCGCATCCGCCCCCCACTCGCGCTTGTCAGTGGCGCGACACTTCGGTGCGCCGCCACCGCCCCACTCGTCGGAGAAGAGGATCTTGGTCCCGTCGTTGTTGAACGTGGCCGAGTGCCAGTACGAGAAGTTCGAGTCGGCGACGGCATCGAGGCGCACCGGATTGACCGGGTCGTTGATGTCGATGAGCAAGCCGTGCCCTTCGCAGGCGCCGCCGGCGAGCCCCAACGACGGATAGACGGTGATGTCATGGCACTGCCGGCCCGCCGCGATCGGCGAACCGGGGGCCGGGGCCGACCCGAACATCTTGTTGACGATCCCTTGAAGCCCGTTACGCAGCGCCGTGGAGTCGGCCGCGGTCGGGTTGCCACTGCCACCGCGCGCCTTCACGATGCTGTCGAGCACCGGCTTGATGAACTGGCTGCCGAGCACGATTTCCTGCCCGGACGACGGGATCTTCGCGGTGAAGCCGCCGGCGGCACGCGCCGCCGCAGCTTCCTTGGCGGCGTTGTCGAGATCGTCCCGCCCGGGTGCATGCGTCCCGGTCGACGTGAGGCCGCTGAAGATGTTGGCCTTATTCACCACCGCCGACTGTTCCGGATGCGCCAGCGGCACCTTGATGATTTCGATGCGAAGCAACGACGAGTTCGGGTTCGCGTCCGGCTCATCGCGGACGCAGCCGGCGAGCTCGTTCGGCGAGCGCACGCCCGCCGACCCGGAGACGTAGATGTAGATGTTATCGGGGTCGCGCGGCGACTCGACGACGGTGTGCGTGTGCGATCCGCGGCACGTCTGCACATTCGCGACGACCTTCGGGTGCTTGATGTCCGAGATGTCGAAGACGCGAACGCCGCGGAAGCGAATGGCGCTCACCGTGTCAGGGACGCCGCCGGGGAGGCAGTCCACGCGACCGTTGTTCGCCTCGGCGGACATGAACATCAGGTTCTTAAAGACCGAGATGTCGTTCTGCGACGCCGGGCAGCTGAAGGCGGTGACCAGCTCCGGCTTCGACGGGTTGGAGATGTCCCAGATCACCGGCCCGTTGTAGTTCCCCTGGATCACGTAGTTGCCCGTGAAGGCGAGGTCGGAGTTGGTGATGCCGAGAAACCCCGGTGGCGAGACCGCCTTGGCGACGACCTTGAGGTTCTCCGTCGCTTCACCGGCGTCCATAAGGCCGGCCTTGAGGCCGACGCGCGCGTCGTTGCGCGGATCGACGACGGGGCGGGGCGGCGTCGCCGGACGATTGGACCCGCTGCACGCGGCAGCCGCGACGAGCACGGCTGCGAGCGAGAGGCGAGCCGGAAGACCAAACGTGCTCATTCAGGACTCCTTTGGGGTTGGAGGCGCGGGTTGTTCAATCAACATCTGGAGCATACGACGAATTTCGGTCGATTGGTCGACCTCGACGTCGGCAGCGAACTTGAAGATCGTCTCGTCCTGACCGGCGCCGCGCGACGCGAAGAGCGTCTTGACCATGCCCACCGCGCCGCGGTGGTGCTGGATCATGAATGTAAGGAACAGGTGATCGAATTCCTCGCCCCGGGCGGCCTCGAGCTGCTTGAGCTGCTCATCGGTCAGCATCCCCGGCATCATCATCATCGCGTGGTCCATCTCATGGTCCATTGGCTTATCCATGGGATGATCCATGCCGCCGTGCGCCATCATCCCCGACGGGTCAACGCTCGGGACCTCCTGATTCCGATTCTGCAGCCAGCGCTGCATGAGCGTGATCTCGTCCTGCTGCGCGTTGATGATACGCTCGGTGAGCCGCAGTACGGCGGGGCTCGCGCCATGGGTCGGCGCCCAGCGCGAGATCAGGATCGCCTGCGCGTGATGATGAATCATCCCCTGCATGAAGTCCACGTCGGCCTTCGTGTAGGGATATCGCAGCGAGTCGGCCCGGGCGCGCTCCTTCGCGGCCTCGGGCCCCATTCGGGTGAGCGCCGTTTCGGGGCTCGAACGAGCGCACGCCGCGCCCAGGACGAGTGCGCCAACGGTGAGGAAATGCCGCGTCGTTCTCATGGAGCCATGGCCGGTGTTGGGACAACCGAAGCATCCGGTAGGTTGCATCTAGGTTGCATCAAATCTCCGCAGGGGGCGCCCCGACTGCCATGGGGCGCCGCGTCAATATTACGATCCGTCCCCAGAGAGTGGTGGGACGACCGCGCTCGTACGTAGTACGCAAGGCGCGCGTGAACGATTCCCCTCGGGCGGAATTCCTGCGATCCCCCCACCTGCGGCGCACGGCGACACTGGCCTGCAAGGCGGCCTCTGCGTCACGGGCGCTCCGCGTCCAGCTCCCCAGCGTCGCCCGAGTGACGATACCCGACCGGTTCCCCGCGGCGATTCCCGATGCGAAAGCGTGGGCGCTTCGCCTAACTTTCCCCGCATGACGACCATCAAACAAGCCGATTTCGTCCAGTCGATCGCCGACGCGCTTCAGCACATCTCCTACTACCACCCGCTCGACTACATCCAGGCGCTGGCCGACGCCTACGACCGCGAGCAGGGGCCGGCGGCCAAGGATGCGATCGCCCAGATCCTGACCAACTCCCGCATGTGCGCCGAGGGGCATCGCCCCATCTGTCAGGACACGGGGATCGTGGTCGTCTTCCTGAAGGTGGGGATGAATGTGCGGTGGGAGTCCACACTTTCGGTCCAGGAGATGGTCGACGAAGGGGTCCGGCGTGCCTATCTCCTCCCCGAGAATGTGCTGCGCGCCTCGATCGTTGCCGATCCCGCATTCGGTCGCAAGAACACCCGCGACAACACGCCGGCGGTGGTCCACACCGAGATCGTTCCCGGCGATACGGTCGAGGTTCGGCTCGCGGCGAAGGGCGGCGGCTCGGAGAACAAGGCGAAGTTCGCCATGCTGAACCCGAGCGACTCGATCGTCGACTGGGTCATGAAGACGGTCCCCACGATGGGGGCTGGGTGGTGCCCGCCGGGGATGCTCGGCATCGGCATCGGCGGCTCGGCCGAAAAGGCGATGGTGCTCGCGAAGGAGTCGCTCATGGACCACATCGACATGACCCAGCTCAAGGCACGCGGTCCGGCGAACAAGATCGAGGCGCTGCGTATCGAGCTGCACGACAAGGTGAATGCGCTGGGGATCGGGGCGCAGGGGCTTGGCGGTCTCTCGACCGTGCTCGACGTCAAGATCCTCGACTATCCCACGCACGCGGCGTCCAAGCCGATCGCGATGATCCCGAATTGCGCGGCGACGCGGCACGCCGAATTCACCCTCGACGGCTCCGGCGTCGCGCAGCTCCCCATCCCGAAGTTGTCGGATTGGCCCGACGTGACGTGGAAGCCCGACGTCAACGCGAAGCATGTCGACCTGAACACGCTCACGCCGGAGATCGTCGCGACGTGGAAGGCCGGCGATCGCCTTCTCCTCAACGGCAAGCTGCTCACCGGGCGTGATGCTGCGCACAAGCGCATCGCCGATCTCTACGCATCCGGCGAAGGGCTCCCGGCCGAGGTGGACTTCACCAACCGGGTGATCTACTACGTCGGCCCGGTCGATCCGGTACGCGACGAGGCGGTCGGCCCCGCGGGCCCGACGACGGCGACCCGCATGGACAAGTTCACCGAGATGATGCTCGAGAAGACGGGACTCATCGCGATGATCGGCAAGGCCGAGCGCGGAGCGATGGGGCTCGAGGCGATCAGGAAGCACAAGGCCGCCTATCTGATGGCGGTCGGCGGCGCCGCGTACCTGGTCTCGAAGGCGATCCGCGCCTCACGCGTGGTCGCATTCGCCGATTTGGGGATGGAGGCGATCTACGAGTTCGACGTGGAAGACATGCCGGTGACGGTCGCCGTCGATGCCGCCGGGAGCAACGTGCACGAGACGGGGCCGCGCGAGTGGCAGGAGAAGATCCGGCAGTTGCCGGTGCTGGCGGGATAGGCGCGCCCTACGCGGGCGGCCCGTCAGCTCTTCGAGCTGTCGTCTTGTTCGCGTCGGATACGATCGAGCGAAAGACGGACGCCTGGTGGCAGGAGCAGGTCGTCGCTGATGGCCGCCTCCTCTTCGGCGCCGCGCCACTGGTGCTCCAGCGCCGCCAACTCTCCCTCGACCAGCGCACGCTCCACCTCCTCGTGAGCCGCCATCTCGAGTGCGAGTCTCACCTCGGAGGGGAGAGCCGGGAGTTCTCCTGAGTCGCCGAAGGTCTGCTGTGCGGTGAAGCGTGCGCGATTGCGTGCGAGATACCCCGGGAGCTGATCCGCACCTCCGGCGGTGGCGATGAGCTCCACTGCGCCCCGGATACGTGACGACGGAGCGCCCGACGTGTTCAGGCGCGGCGCATGCCGTGACAGCAGCAGACGCGCGGGCGCGCCCACCAGGCGAAGGCTCCCCAGCGCCACCGACTTGTTCAGATGCCTGTCCCACCAGGTCCCGCTCGGCGCCCCCGTTGCATCTGTCCGCGACACGTACGGTACGTCGAGTCCCCACCCTCCGTCGCTCTCCGGCGCGGCGATGAGGCGCGGATGGCCGATCGGGAGCACCTGACCGCCGTGATCGGGATCATCCAGCGGCTGCTGTCGCTTGAGCAGTCCCGCGGTGTGCGCAGTGGAGAGGAACGTGACGACCTGAAAAAGTGGGAGGATGCCGAGGAGCGACGCGCCGAATGCCAGCGCACCAGCGGCGCCTGCGCCGACCGCTGCCGCGGCGGCCACTCCTCCGATGATGGCGCGCGTGCGGCGACGCCCGAACTGGTCGCCGTAGCGCCATGCCGCGAACTCCGCACGCACGGGACGACCGATCCGAATGAGTGCAGTCCCGTCGGCGAGCCGTGCGAGCCCGATCTGGTCGGTGCTGGCGCGGAGACGCGACTGCTGGAAGGTGCGAGCGCACTCCTCGATCGCCTCCCAGCGCTCCTCCATCGGGACCAGGTTCCACCGCTCACAGCGGCGGCACACGACCCAGAGCCGCCCCCGTTGCTCGTCGAAGGCGATGCGTCGGCCGACCGGAAGGGTCTCGACACCGTCGTTGTTGGGGAACGTGCTATCGCACCAGGCGCAGCGGGTGATCACGTCTCGGGGTCGTCGTCGAATGACGACGAACGATGGCCCCGCGCCCGCGGCGAGGCAACACACGGCGCGACACCACCACGGTACTCCGTGGCCGGCCTCGGACGAATCCGCGTTCATGGGTAGCGATGCACCCGCCACTGTATACAATTTGGCGGGCGGCGTTCGCGATGCGCGCCCGCACAAGCGCACTCCCGCCGCGATCCACTCTGTGACCCTCATTCCCGCTCCCACCATGCGCGCCTTCCGACCCGCCGTCGTCGCCACCCTCGCGATCATCACCGCGTCCCTCGGGGGGTGCGGTCGGGGCGACGCCTCGTCCTCCGGCTACGACGTGGTGATCGAAAACGGACGCGTGGTCGACGGGACCGGGGCCGCGTGGTACTACGGCGACGTCGCCCTGCGCGGAGACCAGATCGCCGCGATCGGGCCGCGCGGTGCCTTCCGCGAGGCCAACGTGAAGGAGCGTGTGGACGCCACCAACCAGGTCGTCGCCCCGGGATTCATCGACATCCAGGCGCACTCCATCGAGCACTACATGGTCGGCGACGGACTCGCGCTGTCGATGATCACGCAGGGGATCACGACTGCGATCCACGGCGAGGGGTCGTCGTTAGGCCCGGTGAACGACCATATCCTCGCCGCCGAAAAGGACACGGCGGTCCGCACGGTGCTCACGAAGTTCACCGGACCGCATGGTTTCGGCGCATGGCTCGACTACATGGTAGCTCGCGGGGCGTCGCAGAACGTCGGTTCGTTCCTCGGCGACGGAACGCTGCGGGTCTATGCGAAGGGAGAGGAGTCCGGGCCGCTCTCACCCGCCGAGCGCGACACCGCGCGCGCTGTGGTCGTCCGCGCGATGCAGGATGGCGCCTTCGGATTGGCCAGCGCGCTGATCTATCCGCCTAACACATACGCCTCGACCGAGGAGCTGATCGACGCGTCGAAGGCGATGGCACCGTACGGCGGTGTGTACATCACCCACATGCGTAGCGAGGGAGACAAGTTCCTCGAGGCGATTGATGAGGCGCTGCGGATCGGGCGCGAGGGCGGCGTCCCGGTCGAGATCTATCACCTCAAGGCGAGCGGTCCGCGCAACTGGCCGAAGATGCCGCTGGCGATCGCCAAGATCGATTCAGCGCGCGCGGCCGGACAGGACGTGCAGGCCGACATGTACCTGTATCCCGCCGGCGGCAACTCCTTCGCCAGCTGCATCCCGCCGAAGTACGCGGCAGGCGGGCGGTTGCTCGAGAACCTCCAGAACCCGTCGCTGCGCGCGAAGATGGTGGAGGAGATGCACGCGCTGGACGCCGGCTACGAGAACCTCTGCGAGGTCGCCACCCCGGCCAACGTCATGGTCGTCGGCTTCACCCTGCCCGAGCTCAAGCGCTTCGAGGGGAAGCGACTGTCGGAGATCGCGTCGGCGTTAGGCAAGGACTGGGCGGAGACGATCATCGACCTCAACGTCCAGGAGAAGCTCGGGCTCGGCGAGATCCTCTTCCTGATGAGCGAGGAGAATATGGAACTGCAGCTGCGCCAGCCCTGGATAAAGTTCGGGACCGACGCGGGCTCGCAGGACCCGGCGAAGGCGACGGGGATGGTGCACCCGCGCTCGTACGGCGACTTCCCGCGCATCTTCGCGCGCTACGTGCGCGAGCGCCACGTGTTGACCCTTGAGGATGCGGTGCGCAAGGCGTCATCGGCGGTGGCGACGCGCCTGATGCTCACGGACCGCGGCGTGCTCAAGATCGGCCTCAAGGCCGACGTCATCGTCTTCGACCCGGCCACCATCCAGGACAACGCCACCTTCGAGAATCCCCATCAACTGTCGACCGGGGTGCGCGACGTCTTCGTGAACGGGGTGGGGGTGGTTCGCAATAACGTGCATACCGGCGCCAAGCCCGGAGTCGTCGTGCGTGGCCCGGGGTGGAAGCGCTGAAACGATCGGCAGGGAAACCCCCGCGTCAGGGGGCGCGGGCGCCGGCGGGGAGGAAGCGGTTGACGCGGGCGGCCAGGGCCGCCCCCTCACTCTCGCCGTCGGCTCGGTCGGGAGCCAGTTCGCGCTCGGCGAGTGTCGGGTCGAGTGACGAGCAGAAGGTGTCGCGTACCATGTCGCGATAGAGGCAGAGGATCTGCAGGCCGCGAAGGCGCTCCAACTCGGGAAGGACGGGAAGGTCGGTCGGGCTGGGCGTCAGCCGCCAGGGCTGGTGCCACCGGCGCGTGAAGCTGACGCGCGATTGCAGGCCGAAGAGGACGATCCCCTCCACGCGGTCGCGCAGGTCGCGCCCCATGCGGTTGACGACAAACGGGGCAATGCTGGCGCCTCGTGCGGTGCCGAGCAGCAGCAGGCGGTCGCGCGACCATCCCTTGAGGTGTGCGCGAGCGATGCGGTCGACCGAGGCGGCGGCGCCGTCGGGCGTCTCGGAGGCAGCGGCCGGCGTCAGGACGACGCTGGGAATGCCGTCGCTGGCGAGGTGATCGGCGAGCGACTGGATCGTCGGCGTTACCCCGTCGTCACCGGTGAGGATCAGGGCCAGGCGTTCGCCGGGGGCATGTGACGGGTACTCAGCCACCGTCGCGTCGGCGGTGCGCACGCATCCCGCAAGGCAGAGGGCGCCAGCGAGCACCAGCGGCAGGACGGCGTGTGATGGCGCTCGGGAACGATGCATGGCAGTTGACCCTGCGGCGTGAGTGGCGTCCCCCCCCGGGCAACGCGCACTCACGACGGAGGGTCTCCTGCTACATTCAGTTGGTCGGCTTGTGCTTCTTGGCGCCGGCGTGCTTCTTCGTCGACTCCATCGCCTTCTTCGGCGCCGTCGCAGCGGCAACCGTGGAATCAGCCGCCTTGGTCGCCACCGGCTTGGCAGCGGTGGTGGCCGTCGTCGTCGCCTTGGCAGGCGCCTTCGGCTTCGGCGTTCCCTGGGCAGCCAGTCCCGTCGCAGTCAGGACGAGGGCGGCGGCGGTGAGTGCGCGTCGTGCGTACATGGGGGTTCTCCAGCTATAATGTCGGGGTCAACGCCTGGCGGACGGCGAGGACCGCGAACGGGTGCGTCGTGGTCCTGCGCATAGGCTAGCAGTCGCTGGATAAACGCAGCGTTACAGGATTCCCCGCCATGCGACTTCTGCTCGTCGAAGACGATGCCCGGCTCGCTGACCTCCTCGTCCGATCGCTTCGCGAGGAGGGATATGCGGTCGATCTCGTCGGCGATGGAGAGTCCGCGATCGTCGAGGCGGCGGTCAATCCGTATGACGTCGTGGTGCTCGACGTGCAGCTGCCGAAGCGCAGCGGCTTCGAGGTGTGCGCCGAGATTCGCAGGCGCCGCAATCGCGTCCCGATCCTCATGCTCACCTCGCGCGATGCCGTCACCGACCGCGTGGCCGGGCTCGACGCCGGGGCCGACGACTACCTCACCAAGCCCTTCGACCTCACCGAGCTGCACGCCCGCGTGCGCGCTCTCCTGCGCCGCATGCCCGAGCTCATGCCGCAAGTGGTAACGGTCGGCGACCTGACGGTCGATCTCGGCGCGCAGCGCGCTGAGCGCGGGGGGCGCGTCCTCGCGCTCACCACGAAGGAGTACGTGCTCCTGGAATACCTCGCGCGCAACGCCGGACGCGTGATCGGACGTGCAGAGCTGGTGGAACACGTCTGGGACGAGAATCACGATCCGTTCAACAACGCCCTCGAGGTTTTCATCAATCGGTTGCGGAAGAAGCTGGACGATGGGGGCCCGCTGCTGATCCACACCCGGCGCGGCGCCGGGTACCTCCTGGCCGAAGGCGACGTCGAGCGAACGAACGACCGGGCGCGCTGATGCTCGTGCGCTCGATCCGCCTGCGGATCGCCCAGTGGTACATCGCGATCTTCGCCCCGTTCCTCGCGCTGCTCGCCTTGACGGCCTACTGGTTCCTGGCCTACACGAGCCAGGAACGGGTGGACGAGTTTCTCGCCGAGTCGGCGGCGACCGTCGCGGCGACCATCGAGTTCGAGCGGAAGGAGGGGGCGGCGGATACGGTGGCGACCGAGCGGGTCGTCGCCGCCCTTCGCCTCCCCGACATCGCAGTGACGGTGATCGACGAGGCGAGCGGGCGGGCGTTGTCGTCGTACGAAGGGGCCCGGATCAGACGCACCGGGATGCGGCCGCTGGAGCGACAGATCGCGGCGGCGCTCGCACGCGCGGCGAGCGCCGCGCCGCGCGACCCGGCGCTCGTCACCCTGCACGCGGTGGGACAGGACGTGCGTGTCCTGACGCTCCCCTACGCGATCTCGAAGCGGCGATTGATCATCGGCGTGGCCCAGCTGATGACGGCGCGCACGCTGATGCTGCGCGACGCTCGGCTGGCGATCGGGGTGGGGCTTCCGCTGGTGATGGTGATCGCCTCGGTGGGGGGGTGGTGGCTGGCCGGCAAGGGCCTCTCGCCGGTCGACGACATGTCCCGCCAGGCGCAACGCATCGGCGCGACCAACCTCCATCAGCGTCTTCCGGTCGCCAACCCGGGAGATGAACTGGGACGCCTCGCCACCGTCTTCAACGGACTGCTGGCCCGCCTCGAGACGACCTTCGAGGCGCAGGCGCGTTTCGCCGCCGACGCGTCGCACGAGTTGCGCACTCCGGTGGCGGTGATCAGCGGGGAGGCGGAATTCGCCCTCGCCCGCGATGACCGGCCGCGCGAGGAGTTGCAAGACGCGTTGCGCATCATCGGCGACCAGAGTCAGCGACTGCGCGCGATCGTCGACGACCTCTTCTTCCTGGCGCGCGCCGATAGTGGCGAATCGATGCTCCGCCCGACTCCGCTGTACCTGCACGACCTGCTGGAGGACAGCGTGCGCGCGGTTCGGTCGCTTGCGGTGGCCCGCGGCGTGACCGTGCAGCTGACGGGCACTGAGGAAGCGCCGATCATCGGTGACGAAGGGCTGTTGCGCCGGGCGATCTCGAACCTGCTCGTGAATGCCATCAAGTACTCGCGCCCCAACGGCGAGGTCACGTTGCAGCTCGCGGACGACGGCCCGGCCTGGCGCGTCGACGTCTCCGACACGGGGCCCGGCATCGCCGACGAGGCCCGCGTGCGCCTCTTCGAGCGCTTCTTTCGCACCGACGAGGCGCGCGCCACGGAATCGGTCGATGGCGCGGGGCTCGGACTCGCTATCACCCGCTGGATCGTCCGCGCGCACGACGGCGACGCCCTGCTCGCGGAGTCGTCGCCCGACGGCAGCACCTTCCGCGTCCTGATCCCGAAGGCAACCCACACCCCCCTCTCCCCCGTCCCCGGATAACAACTCTCGTCTTCTCATTAATCCCTCCGCAAGGTGCCACGCTCGACCTTGCTCGACGCACCACACCGTGCGACGAGACCAACCATGCCGGCGAGGGTGATGCAGGAGTCGCGAACGGAACCAGGAAGCTCGGGAGCGCCGGCCAGGATGGCGCAGCGGTGGGCGTGGATGCGAGCGCGTCGTGGGCCACGCGCGGTGGGACGAGCCGTCGCCATCCTCGGAGGACTCGGCGTCCTCGCGCTGCTGGCCATCGTCTGGCGCAGTGAGCTGGCGCAGCTGCGCGCGGGCGCCATCTCCGCTGCGGTCGCACGGCTCACCTGGACCCAACTCGCGGTCGCCGCCGCGCTGACGATAGCCACCTACGCCCTCCTCCCGGCGTACGACCTGCTCGCGCTCCGCTACGTGAAGCGCAACGTCGGCACGCGGCGGGTGATGCTCGCCTCCAGCATCGCGTACGGGATCAGCCACACGTTAGGCTTCCCGGCGATCACTGGCAACGTCGTGCGCGCCCGCTTCTGGTCGTCGTGGGGACTCGGGGCGGGCGAGATCGCGGTGGCCGCCACCTTTGCCGGCTTCACCTTCATCCTTGCCGTGACCGCGGTGAGCGGGGTCGCGCTGGCGAGCGAACCGCCGGCGATGATCGCGCAGCTCCCGCTCATCGCCGGAGCTGCGCGTGCCGCGGGCGTCGTCGCGCTCCTCCTTGTGGTCACCTACCTGGCCGCGTGCCTTCGCTACGGCGGGCGCGAGGTGACGCTCCGCGGCCACGTCGTCCGCATGCCAAGCCCCGCGATGGCTGTCGCCCAGGTCGCGCTTGGCTTTGCCGACTGGGTGATCGCTGCCGGCGTGCTCTATGTGCTCCTGCCGAACAGCACCCCGTTCGGCCTCTGGGCCTTCACGTCGGCGTTCGTGCTGGCGCAGGTGGTGGGACTGGTGAGCCACGTTCCCGGAGGACTGGGCGTCTTCGAGACGCTGATGGTCGTGCAGCTGAGCGACCAGGTCGCGCCGGGAGCGCTGCTCGGGGCGCTGGTGGCCTATCGCGCCATCTTCTACTTCGCGCCGTTTGTCCTCGCGGTGAGCGCGCTGTCCACACACGAGGCGTGGTTGCGGCGCCATCAGCTGCAACGTGCGGTCGGGGGGGCGCAGCGGCTACTCGACCGGCTGGCGCGCCCGCTCCTCCCGTCGGCCATCGGGTTGATGACGCTCTTCGGCGGAACGCTGCTCCTCGTGTCGGGGGCCACCCCGGCGATGCATGGCCGCCTGCGCATGCTCGTCGACGTCCTCCCGCTCGGCATCGTCGAGCTGTCGCACTTCAGCGGAAGCGTCGTCGGTGCGTCGCTGCTGGTGATCGGCTGGGGATTGACGCGCAAGCTCGACGCGGCCTGGTCGATGGCGTGCGCGCTGCTCGGCGTCGGCATCGTCGCCTCGCTCCTCAAGGGCTTCGACTGGGAGGAAGCACTCGCCCTGTCGTTCATCCTCTTCCTGCTGGTCCCCAACCGTGCCCTGTTCTACCGTACCTCGTCGCTGACCAGCGAACCGCTCACCCCGGGGTGGATCCTCTCGATGACGGCGATCATCGGGGCCACCGTGGGGATCGGGTTGTTCTCCTATCGGCACGTGGAATTCGGCCAGGAACTCTGGTGGCGCTTCGCCGTGCGCGGCGATGCCCCGCGCTTCCTGCGGGCCACCATCGGTGGTTGCATCGCGCTCGGGGCCATGGGTCTGTTGCGCCTGCTGAGGCACCGCTCCCGTAACGGGGCCTCGCCCGACGCGACGGACCTCACCGCCGTGCGAAGCATCCTGCCAACGTCCGAGAACGTCGAGTCCAACCTCGCGCTGCTCGGTGACAAGCAGTTTCTCGTCAGCGAGCGCGGCGACGCCTTCCTGATGTACGCGGTGCGCGGACGCAGCTTCGTCGCCCTGCACGAACCCACCGGAAACCCGCGCGCAGCCCGCGAGTTGCTCCTGCGCTTCATGGCGCTCGCTGATCGCGCGGGTGGCTGGCCCGTGCTCTACCAGATCGGGAGCGGCCTCCTCCCGTTCTGCATCGAATTCGGCTTCTCGGTCGTGAAGGTGGGCGAGGAAGCCTTCGTTCCGCTGGCTGACTTCGCCCTCGACGGCGGGCGTCGCAAGAACCTGCGGCGCAGCCACCGCGATGCGCAGAAGGAGGGGGCGACGTTCGAGGTCGTGTCGCGTGACGACGTCGACCTGATACTGCCAGAGCTGGCGCGTATCTCCAACACCTGGCTGCAGGAGAAGTCGACGCACGAGAAGGGCTTCTCGCTCGGCATCTTCGACCCCGACTACCTGCGCAACTTCGACGTGGCGATCGTGCGCGCGGAAGGCGAGATCGTCGCCTTCGCCAACGTCCTGACCGCCGGCAACGGCGACGTGTCGGTGGACCTGATGCGCTACGACGCGTCGAGCCCCGGCGGCGTGATGGATTATCTTTTCGTCGAACTCATGTTGTGGGCGCGTGGGCGCGGTTTTCTGCGCATGAGCTTGGGCATGGCCCCGCTCTCCGGCCTGGAACGACACGCCTTCGCGACCCGCTGGACCCGCATGGCGTCGTTGATGTACCGGCATGGCGAATCCGTATACAACTTTCAGGGACTGCGTCGCTACAAGGAGAAGTTCGACCCGATGTGGGAGCCGCGCTACCTCGCGACGACCGCGCGCCTCTCGCTTCCACGCATCCTGATCGACATCATGACCCTGATTTCAGGGGGCGTGCGCGGACTGGTGGCGCGCTAGCGCGCCTGCCTAACGCGTCACCGCCGGCAGGGCGGGGGTGAGCAGGTCGATAATGGCATCGAATCCTTCGGACACCCGATGGCCGCCGAGACGTGGATAGCGCGTCACGATCGTCGAGTCGGCCGTCGGACACCCCGAGTGCTCGTCGTCCGCACCATACACGCAGATGACGGTGAGTCCGCGGAGCCGGGCGATTTCCGGCGCGATGTCCAGGTCGTCCGGACGGTCGACGTCGCGCACCAGGTCGAGGAAATGGTACTTGAAGTTCGCCCGCATCGACATCGAGACGAGCGCCACCATCGAGAGCCGCGCGCGCAGGTCGGCCGGCCAACGAGCGGCGACAAACGGGGCAATGTCCGCCCCGCGCGAATAGCCGATCAGCAGGAGGCGGTCGCGTCGCCACAGCGCGCCATATCGCCGGGCGATGCAGGCGAGGTCGCGCGCGGTCTCATCAGGCGTGCGTCCGTCGGAGAGGTAGGCCCGCATATTCACCCCTACCACCGCCGCGCCGCGCGCGATCAATCCATCGGTGAGCTTCTGGTCTGCGTTGGCCCATCCCCCGTCTCCGGTGAGCAGCACCGCCAGCGGACCGTCGCTCCCGGTGCCAGGTCGCTCGATGACCGGGATCGCCTTGCCGTTGCGCATGAGACATGGCGCGGAGTCGCTCCCTTGGGCGAGCAGGGAGAATGGGAGCGTGGCGGCGAGCGAAACGACGAGCAGGGCGATGCGGCGCATGAGGTCCGGGGGAGTGAGCGCCTCAAAGTTCGCCCTTCGCAGCTTGCACTCCGATGAACGATGGCGTGCCGCGCCTCGCAGTAGCCGCGCGGGTCACGCTCGGGGCACCTACCTCGAGCCGATGCTCTGGGTCGTCGCCCGCCCCGGAGTCGCCGCCGTCGTGCACACCTGGGGTGCCACCGTCGCCGCACGCGCTATGC
>JBDTUA010000056.1:0-20050 GCA_040007995.1 Gemmatimonadota bacterium
CGGCCGCTGCGGCGCCACGCGTCAGGCGCTCCGTCGCTGCGGCCTGCGTCAGGCGTCCCAGCCGCTGCGGTCAGGGGACGACCGTCACCGAGATCGTCGTCGAGGCGGCGGTGAGCTGGCCGGGCGACAGGGCGCGCACCGTGACGGTCGTCATCCCGGGGCTCGCGCCGGTGAGCACGCCCGTCGCCGAGATCGAGGCGACGCCGGCATTGAGCGTTGACCAGGTGATGGTGCGTCCTGCCGGTGAGAGCGTCACGTTAGGCGTCGGGCCGTACAGCGTGGCGACCAGGGCGAGTTTTGCCCCGACCTTCAACGAGGGCGCCGCAGGGGCGATGACGATCGACGAGATCGGAATCGCCGAGACCGTGACCGAGGCACTCCCCTCGAATCCATCGATGGTGGCCGTCAGCCGCGCGGTTCCCAGGGCGAGGGCGCTGACCCGGCCGGTGGCGTCGATCGCCGCGATCGCCGGCGCGTCGGAGCGCCAAGAGGAGACCTGCAGCCCCGGAATCACGCCGCCCGACAAATCGAAGGCGGTCGCCGTGAGCTGCAACGTGCTCCCGGCGGTCAACGTGACCACGGCCGGCGAGACGCTGACACTGTTCACCGGGACATCGGTCACGGTGAAGGTGGCGCTCCCCGTGACACCATCGGTGGTGGCGGTGATGGCGGCCGTCCCCGCCCCGGTCCCGGTGACGACGCCGGTGGCGCTGACGGTAGCGACGGTCGGCGCAGACGACGCCCAGCCGATCGTGCGCCCCGTCTCGGTGAGCGGACGACCGGCCGCGTCCGCCAGCTGCAGCCTGAGGGTCAGGGTGCGTCCGGTGTAGAGAGGTGCGTTGGCCGGGAGCAAGGTGATGCGTGCAACCTTGACCGGCGTGACGGTCACCGCCGTGGCGCCGACGATACCGTCGCTCGTCGCCGAGATCGTGACGAGTCCCGTGGCGATCCCCACCACTCGTCCCGTGGCGGAGACGCTGGCGCGCGACGGAATGCTCGTCGTCCATGTGACCACCTTCCCCGCGATCACTCGTCCCTTGCTGTCCATGACCTTCGCCGTCAACTGCAACGCCTTCCCCGATTCGAGGGTGCGGCTGGCGGGGGTGACGCTCACAGTGGCGACGGTGACTGGTGAGACAGTGATCGCGACGCTCGCGCGGGCCCCTTCGCTCGACGCGACGATGACCGCGCTCCCGCGGGCGACAGCGATCACGCGCCCGGTCGAGTCGACGGTGGCAACGGCAGGTGCGCCGCCGATCCAGCTCACCGGCCGCCCCGTGAGGACGTTCCCCTGCGCGTCGAGGAGCTTCGCCTTCAGCAGCTGCGCCTCCCCTTCCAGCATCGCCGCATTGGCCGGCGTTACCTGGATCGTCGCGACCGGAACGGTGGCCACCGTGATGACGGAGCTCCCCTTCTTCCCCTCCGACGTCGCGGTGATGCTCGCGGAACCGGTCGCGACCGCAGTGACGATCCCCGTGGAGGCGTCTACCGTAGCGACGGTGGCGCGACTGGTCGTCCACGAGACACTGCGTCCGTTCAGCACCGCCCCCGACGCGTCCGCGACGCGCGCCACGAGAGGCGCGGTCTGCGCGACGGCGAGCGTCAGGGTAGCCGGACTCACGGCAACCGACGCGACGGCAACCGCCGAAACGGTGATGCGCGAGGTCGAGGATTTCCCTTCGCTGCGGGCCGTGATCGTCGCGACCCCCGGTGCGATCGCCAGCACGACGCCAGTCGACGAGACGTTGGCGATCGTTGGAGCGCTGGTCGTCCAGGTCACGGCGCGCCCGGCGAGCGTGTGCCCGGCCGAGTCGAGAACCGACGCGGCCAGCGCGCGCGACGCACCGGCGACCAGCGCCACCGTCGCTGGGGCGATCACAACCGACGCGGCAGGAACCGGTTCGACGGTGACGAGCGCCGTTCCGCTCACTCCCCCCGAGGTAGCGGTGATCGTCGCGCTACCCGCCGCGATGCCAGTGACCACGCCATCGACGCTGACCGTCGCCACACTCGCGCTCACTGCCGCCCACGTCACCGTGCGCCCGCGCAGCGGCGCGCCGGTGGCGTCGAGCGGTTCCGCCAGCAGCGGTGCGACCTCTCCGACGCGGATCGTCGACGTCGCCGGAGCGAGGCGGACGAGCGCTACGGCGCGTTCGATAACGCTCACCGCGACCATCACGGATTTTCCGCCACTGCTCGCCGCGACCTGTGCGGCACCCGTCGTCAGCGCCGTCACGAGTCCCCCCTGGCTGACGGTGGCAATGACGGGGTCGGACGACGACCAGTAGACGGGGCGCGACAACTCGTTGCCCCCCGCATCAAGCGCGCGCGCGGTGACCGCGCGTGTCTCGTCGGTCACCATTGCCAACGTGGCGGGTGAGGCCTGCACCCGCGAGACCGCGACACTCCCGGTCGACGACGCGTCGCCGCACGAGAGCAGCGGCGCGCTCAGGAGCGCGACGGCGGCCGACGCAGCAGTGCTGAGCGAAACGATTCTGGGGCGACGCATGCAGCGGGTGCGGGACGGTGTGGCGAGAACCGGAGAATGCGAGTGGACCGCACGTGGAGCAAGGGGTGGATTCTGCCGCGTCCCGGCGTGCTCGTCGGTGCGCACCAATATGCACGCCGCGCGACGACTAGCCGGTTGAGCGCGGCGCCCCCTCGTATTCCACCTGCGCCGCCGCCGCTACACCGCTCCACGCCGTCGACCTCCGCGCCATTCTCACGTCCGCGTGAGGATCGGGAGGTAGACGGACCAGGGGCCGACTGCCTCGCGGTATTGCTTCGCCATCACGCGCGCGACTTGCGCGATGTGTCCGAGGTCATGGGCGACCCACGTGGCGAGCAGCTGCCGCAGCGTCACCGCCCCGAGTTCGGGATGTTCACCCTGCAGGCCGAGTTCACGCTCCGTCAGCTGCATGCGCCGCAGCGAGGCGACGTTCTCGGCGCGTAGGCTGGCGAACTCGGTCAGCAGCTGCGGGAGTGTTTTCCCCTGGCTCTCGCGCTTCTGTGCGAATCGGTCGTATCGCTCAAACCGTCGATTCGCCCCCTGCGCGAGGATCAACCGCGCGCGAGGGATCCAGTCGGTGCGTTCGCCGTGAATCAGGTGACCGATGTTGTCGTACGCGCTGAAGGTGTCCGGCCCCTCGTTCGGGGCGGTCCACGCCTCCGACAAGCCGTCCAGCATCGCCCGCAACGTCGCCGGGGTGCGCTCCAGCAGCTGGATGCCCTCTGAGAGCTCGAATTGCATGGAGGATCAAGGTTGGGGAGGCGCACTCGGCGACGGAGCCGCAGCCAGCCGCTTCTCGAACCAGTGGTGCGCGTAGATCTCGTTGTTGAACGGCGTTCGCTCGGTGTAGCCGGACGAGAGGTAGAGCTGGATCGCCTCTGGCAGTGCGCGGTTTGTTTCCAGTTGGATCGTCGCCATCCCGAGCGCCGCCCCCTCCGCCTCGAGCGCCGCCAGCATGCGGCGCCCGATGCCCAGGCCGCGCACCGTGGAGGAGACCCACATGCGCTTGATATAGCCGACGCCCGGCGCGACAGTCCGGATCGCCCCGCACGCCACCCACTCGCCATCGACGCCCGCCACAAGGAAGGCGCCAAGCGGCGGTCGCATCTCATCCTCGGCGGCCGGGATGCTGCGCGCCGGATCGAAGCCCGCATCGAAGCGCGAGATCAGCTCCTCGTAGTACTGTCCGAGACACCAGCGCGCCGCACGGCACGTGGGATCGACGCGCTCGATCGCCGTGCCGGCGGCCCGCAGCAGCTGGTGCACCTCCGACATCGACCCAACGAGTCGCGTACGCTGCGATTCGCTGAGCGGTGCCAGATACGCCGCCGCCACTTCGTCGGAGCGCCGGTCCATCTCGCCAAACTCGGCGAGCCCCGCGTCCGTGAACACGGCGCGCCGTATTCGCTCGTCGTCCGGGCCGATCTGCAGCTCCACGAGTCCCGCTGCTACGAGTGACTGCACGATGCGGCTCAGGTAGCCCGAATCGAGCGCGAGTCGGGAGCGCAGCTCTCGCAGGTCTGCCCCCTGCGGGCCGATCTCGTAGAGGACGCGCGAATGCCCGAGCGGACGTTCGCGACCGAGATACTCGTCGTTGAGCGCCCCAGCGCGTTGCGTGACGAGCCGATTGAACCGGCGTACGTGGACCACCTGTTCTGACAGCATTCTCTGACTTTAGTCAGATTGTCGGAAGGCCGTCAAGGAGGGAGCGCCACGCCGCCTACCGAGTTGTTGCTCCCCCGATTCGCGGCAAACTGTGCGGCGCTAATGCTGCTCCAGGAGCTTTGCGGCGATCGCCTCCGCCATGCCTCGCGCGTCGGCCGCCGAGTCATCGGTGAGGATGATGACCGTCGCATGTGCCTCGGGAAAGCGGAGCCATGCCCCTCGCTTTCCTCCAGACTCGGCGAAGGCCTGATAGCGAAGGGTGGATCCAAATCGTCCTGCTTCCCATCCCTTGGTGACATCGATCGGCTCGCGCGTACCACCGTCGGTAGAGAGGGTGCGACTGTAGGTCGGCGCATGCTCGAGGCCGAGCGAGACCCGATACAACTCGTCGACGTTCGAGCGCACGTCGCCCTCCGCGGTGGCGGTGGTCTTGTGCAGCCCCACCGGTGAGGCGGCACGTTGACCGACACATCGCTGCAGCGGCGTCAGCACCGGTGCGTTGGCGCGCGTCGCCGCCGGCGCCCCCGGCGGTGGCGGAACGGGCTGGGTGCGCGCGGGAGGCTCCGGGAGCTGCGCGCAGATCGCCTCGAAGACGCGCGACATCGTCCCCAGCGAGAATTGCGGGACGGTCGTCGCCGGCATGTAGCGCTCCTGCGGCGCGATGCCGTACGCGCGGTCGACCAGGACCTTGCCGTCCTTCGCCACGAGCACCGTCGCCTGGCCGGCCCCTTCAGCCGCGAAACGCGCGAAGAGCGCGTCGACGAAGGCGCCTGTCACGGGCGACGTGTCGGCGGCGCGGTCCATCACACGCCGCGCCCCCAGGTCGTAGCGGTCGCCGGGATACAGGGTGAGGAACGGCTTCCCGCCGTCCGTGGGATCACTCCCGTTGTAGACAAACGCCTTGCTGCGGCCAACGATAGTTCCCGTGTCGCCGCGCACCACCCACGCCGTCCCCTCGTCTTCGGAGATACCGAGCAGCTGTGGGTACTTGGTGATGATCGAATCGGCGAGGTCCGGCAGGCGCTCGCGCGCGACGACATGCTGATCGATCCCGACATTGCGCAGGTAGGAGAATCCCTTCTCGTAGCCGGGAAAGTCCATGATCAGGTTGTTGTTCGACGGTGCCCCACGCACGAGGAAGTCGCCGAGAATCGACGCCCCAGCCGACGAGCCCCCGACCACTCCTCCGCGCGCCAGCACTTCATTGAAGGCAGCCTCCGTCTTCGTCCCGGCATAGGCATCGACGAGCCGGAACTGTCGCCCCCCCTCGAACCAGATCCCTCCGGCCCGCTTGATCACCGCCACGAACGAGTCGGTGTCGGCAACTTTCGGATCCTTGGTGAACAAGGTGTACACGTTGCGCGCGCCGGCCAGCTTCCACCCGCGGGTGCTCGGCCCGTCCTGCGCGTACGTGTCGGCGCCCCCGGCATTGGGAACGGTGATGATCAGCGCGTCGGGACCGCCCGCCGCATCGATGAAGGCCCGGTAAATCTCCGGTCCCATCGAGCCACCCCCGACCACGATCACGGTCCCGTTCGCCGGACCGACCCGCGGTGCATCGATTGCGGGTGCGTTCCGCTGAGCGTGGACGACTACCGGAAGGAGCGCGAGGGCCAACAGGGTGCGGACGAATGAGGTCATGGCGAAGCTGCGGGTGAGGGGATCTCTTCGCGTGAAGCTACGTGCGTCGTTCACAGCTGCCAGATGCTACCGTTTCGATCGGCGTACGACGAAGCGGCAGTGAGGGCGACAGCGTACTGCGAGTCGAAAGTCGAATTGCGGTCGTTCTGCGACGCAAAGCGAACGCGACTTCATGTCGTGCCATTGCCTGGTAACGAGCTGGGCCTTTCATGTGTGCGACGTCGACGCTCCGTCGCCCTGAAACAGAGGCGTGAGACGCTCTTGAGATGCCGAGGCCTCACTATCTCGAAGCGTGCAACGTCGCTCTTTCGTTGAGGGTGGGCGCGGTCCGCAAACGGTGGCACCGTGCGTTGCTAGCAGGCGGTTCTGCCGCGATCGAATCAGGACGACGCGCGCGCCACGGCCACGGGGGGCCTGGCGGGCCGTCGGCATGACAAGGCACCGAGGCGAGCCCGGGACCGGGGCCACGCGCGGTAACCGATGTGCCGCGACCGCTACTCGGGTTCGAATTCCGATGAAGTGGGATGGGGATCGACCGTGGGGCGTTGGGTCGGGCCCGAGTATCGTGTCGCTGGTCGCAGTTGGTCGTCGCAGCTCGCTACGCCGAGTCCCAGGCACGCGCGGCGAGTGCATATACAACGCGTTTGTGCGATCTCGATGCATGCGAGACGCGCCTTCGCACGCCGGGCATGATCGGACTCCGGTGGAGTCCTCGTCGGCGCGGCCGATCTACGCCTCTGAGATGAAGCTCTCGGAGGCGATGAACCACCCGAGTTCGGTGAAGCGCCACTCGGCCACATACCGTCCACGCATGACCTCGTCGCGGATTCCGCGTCGCCAGCGTCCGGTCCAGCGCCCCGTTTCCGTCGCCGTCACCGGTGGATCTTGCAGCTGGACATCCGCCGTTTCGCGCACGTAGCCGCGGAACGCCGCCTCCGCGAACTGCTCTGCGAACGCGCGACGCGACGCATCGCGACCAATCAGCACCGGCCCGCCGGCGACCGAAACGCGAACATCTGGAAGCATGCAGCCGGCCACTCCGTCCAGGTCACGCGCGGTGATCGCCATGTTCGACGCGGCGCGGCGGGCGCGAATGGCGGCGATGGCGGACATCGGTCGCCCCCGAATCCCTAACGAGCTCCCGCCGTCCCGCCCGCCATCGCCGCGATGCCCGTCACCTCGGCGAGGATCTCGAACGACCGCAACCGGGCCACGTGGTCAAAGATCTGCGACGTGATCATCAGTTCGTCGGCCCCCGTACGATCGATGAAGTCGCGCACCCCGCGACCGACCGTGTCCGGTGACCCGACCACCGCGCGTGACAACAGCTGATCGAGGAGCGCGCGCTCGTGCGAGAGGAGCGTCGATGGAAAGTCCGCCACCGGTGGCGACAGCAGACCGGGGGTCCCCCGTCGCAGGTTGACGAAGGCCTGCTGCAACGACGTGAGGAGGTGCCGACCCTCCTCATCCGAGTCGGCGGCGAAGACGTTGAGCGCCAGCATCACGAACGGTGCCTCGAGCTGCTCCGATGGCCGGAAGAGCGACCGATACATGTCGACCGCCTGTTCCATGAGCGCCGGCGCGAAGTGCGAGGCGAAGGCGAACGGAAGACCCAGCATCGCCGCCAGCTGCGCCCCAAACAGCGAAGAGCCAAGGATCCAGACCGGGACGTCGAGTCCGGCACCGGGAACGGCGCGCACCTGCTGCCCGGGGTGCGCCGGATGGAAGTACGACATCAATTCAAGGACGTCGTCGGGGAAGGAGTCGGCCGCTGCGGGATCGCGGCGCAGGGCTCGCGCCGTGACCTGGTCCGACCCCGGTGCCCGGCCGAGTCCGAGGTCGATGCGGCCGGGAAAGAGAGAGGCGAGTGTCCCGAACTGCTCGGCGATGACCAGCGGCGCATGATTGGGAAGCATGATACCGCCAGCACCAACGCGAATCGTCGATGTCCCCCCCGCCACGTGGGCGATGACAACCGCGGTCGCCGCGCTGGCGATCCCCGGAATGCTATGGTGTTCGGCGAGCCAGAAGCGGTGGAAACCCCAGCGCTCCGCATGCTGCGCAAGATCGAGCGAACGGTGGAACGCTTGCGCGGCGTCGCCGCCCACGGTGATGGGGGCGAGATCGAGGACGGACAGCGGAACCATCAGGCGACTCCTGTACGCGGACGGATTGACGACGACGGGCGGCGCGAGCGCGGCGACGCGGATACTTGCAAAGAATATCGCCGGGTCGCGCAAATGATTCCCGTACCGGCACGTACAGTTGCAATGGCGTCCGTTGCTCGGCTGCGGGTCGGGGCTGGTGCCGTGTTCCGAACAGTTGGTGTTCCAAATATGTCGTAACCGATCGCCCGTATATTTCGCCGACCTCCAGACCCGCTCACCGCATCTTCCGAGACACCCGATGACCTTTCTCGCCCCCATTGCCCCGTTTCTGGGGCTTTTCGGGTTGGTGCTTGCTGTGCTGCTCTATCGCCGCATCGTAGCCTCACCCCCGGGCGATGAGCGAACACAACACATCGGAGCATTGATCGAGGCCGGGGCGGGCACCTTCCTGCGACGACAGTATCTCGTCCTCCTCCCCGTACTGCTGCTCGTGGCGTGGGTCCTCGCCGCCACGGTTGGATGGCAGATCGGCGCCGCGTACGTCTTCGGTGGATTCACCTCGGTCATCGCCGGCTTCCTCGGCATGCGCGCGGCGACCAAGACGAATACACGAACCGCCGAGGCGGCACGAAGCGGAGGACGCGCCCCCGCGCTGATGCTCGCCTTCGGTGGCGGCGCGGTGATGGGACTGGCGGTGGCGTCGCTCGGGTTGGTCGGACTGGGGCTGCTCGCCAACTGGATGCTGGATTTCTCCGCCGTTGGCGGGATGAGCCAGGAGCGACTCGTGCAGTACAGCGAGGTGGTGAGCGGCTTTGCGATGGGGGCATCGTCGATCGCTCTCTTCGCCCGCGTGGGCGGAGGGATCTACACGAAGGCCGCTGACGTCGGCGCCGACCTGGTCGGCAAGCTGGAGTTTGGAATTCCCGAAGATGATCCACGCAACCCCGCCACGATCGCCGACAATGTCGGGGACAATGTCGGCGATGTCGCCGGCATGGGCGCCGACATCTTCGAGAGCTACGTCGATGCCGTCGTCGCGGCGATCGCACTGGCGGCGACGGGTCCTGCCATCGCCACGATCAGTCGGCTCGACGCGGTCGCCCTCCCGTTGCTGCTGGCGATGGCCGGCTTCGTCGCGTCGGTGGTCGGCATGCTGGCCATCCGTATGCTCTCGCGTGGTAGTCCGGCGGTCGCGCTCCGCCTGGTGGCATTCATCGGCGCTGGAGTCTTCGTCGCGCTGGCGTATGCGATCTGCCGCATGGTCCCCATCGAGTCGGCGGGACCGATGTATCCGTTCGCCGCGGTGGTCGCCGGCACCGTCGCCGGCATCCTCATCGGGTTGATCACCGAGTATTACACGTCGGCCCAGCCGATCCGCGACATTGCCGAGGCGAGCCTGAGTGGTCCGGCCACCACGATCATCGCCGGACTCGCCATAGGAAAGCAATCAGTGGCGCTGCCGGTCCTGGTGATCTGCAGCACCACCTGGGTCGCCCATCAGGCGGCCGGGCTCTACGGCATAGCGCTCGCCGCGGTCGGCATGCTCGGCACGGTGGGCATCACCATGACCGTCGATGCGTACGGCCCCATTGCCGACAACGCCGGCGGGATCGCCGAGATGGGAGCGATGGGACCCGCGGTGCGCGCGGTGACCGACGAGCTGGACTCGCTCGGCAACACCACGGCAGCGATGGGGAAGGGCTTCGCCATCGGCTCGGCGGTGCTCACGGCGCTGGCGCTCTTCTCGGCGTACGCGAGTGCGGTGACGCCGCCGGGGACGATCCTGGACCTGAACCTCACCGAGCCGCGCGTGATCATCGGCCTCTTCCTCGGCGCGACGCTCCCCTTCCTCGTGGCGTCGATGACGATGACGGCGGTGGGACGGGCCGCGCAGAAGGTCGTCGTCGAGGTCCGTCGCCAGTTCACGGAGATCGCCGGATTGCTCGAGGGGACCGTGGAGCCCGACAGTTCCCAGTGCGTCGACATCGCCACGCGCGCCGCGCTTCGAGAGATGCTCGCACCGGGGCTGCTCGCCGTGACGGCGCCCTTTCTCGTCGGCGTCTTCTTCGGGCCGGAGGCGTTAGGCGGCCTGCTCGCGGGCGTGACGGTCTGTGGTTCGCTGCTGGCACTGATGATGGCCAACGCCGGCGGAGCGTGGGACAATGCCAAGAAGTACATCGAGGGAGGCAAGCACGGCGGCAAGAAGTCCGCGTCGCATATGGCCGCGGTGGTCGGCGACACGGTCGGGGATCCGTACAAGGACACCTCGGGACCGGCCTTGAGCATCCTCATCAAGGTGACCTGCGTCGTCGCGCTCGTCCTCGCACCCTGGCTGGCGCGCATCCACGCTCACTAAGCGCGCGCGCCAGGAAGGCCTGTTAGGCATTCAGGTCGCGAGCGCGGGTCGCTCACGCCCATCCACCGACCATGCGACGCGTCCGCGCGTGGATTCTCCACGCGCGGGCGCAACGCTGCCTGGCCTCAGGGACCGTATCCTGGTGGGACCTTCTCTTCCTGCGGACTCGTGAGCACGCGCCGGTAGCACCAGAAGGTGAGGCCCCACACGAACACGAGCGACACCGTCATCCAGATCCATCCGCTGGTCGTCATGGTTGGCTCCCTGGCTCAATCGGCCGGTGTAAGGTCGTCGATGTCGACGCCCTGGGCGCGCAGTCGCTGCTCGCCGAATCGTGTGACCACGAGCAGGAATGCCAGCGTGGCAAGAATGACAATGACTGCCACGCGCGATCCCGTACTGGCCCACGCCGCCTTGAGCGAGGGGACGAGATTCTGCACCGTGAAGCCGACGAAGACGATGATGAGGTAGAGCGGGGCGACGTACTTCATGATGAACT
The DNA here is from genome assembly GCA_040007995.1 of Gemmatimonadota bacterium. Taxonomy (GTDB): domain Bacteria; phylum Gemmatimonadota; class Gemmatimonadetes; order Gemmatimonadales; family Gemmatimonadaceae; genus SCN-70-22. The sequence goes on from JBDTUA010000056.1 coordinate 10,779, forward strand.
TGAAGATCGGCGGAATCTGCAGCGCCGCCCCCTGGTGAATCTCCTTCCAGCCGCGATCGATCCCGAAGACCCAGGCAAAGCAGATGATCTGCACGCCGGCGAGAGCGAAGATCAGGTACGTCCCGACCCAGAAGTCCATCGTGCTCCAGAACTGTCCCCCCTGCGTGTACCAAAGCGTCAGGATGGCACCGACCGTTCCGAGCATGGCGATCATTGACGTCGCGCGGCCATGCGCCCAGCCCAGCGCCTCCTTCAGCAGAGCGACCGCCGGCTGGTACATCGAGAGCGAGCTCGTGATCGCCGCGAGGAAGAGCATAAAGAACCACGCGGCGCCGATGAAGTTGCCGAGGGGACCCATGCGCGCGAAGACGACCGGGAGTGTCGCAAAACCAAGACTGAACGATCCGGTCGCAACCGCCGCCGTGGTGCCGCTCACTCCCAGGAAGAGGAAGGCGGCGGTCAGGGTGATCATGCCGCCGAATCCGACCTCGAAGAGTTCATTGGTGGAGGCCGCCGTCAGCCCCGAGAGCGCGACATCGTCCTTCCGCGTCATGTACGACGAGTAGTTGATGACCACGCCGAAGCCGACCGAGAGGCTGAAGAAGATCTGGCCAGCCGCCGCCATCCACGTCGAGAAGTCGCCCAGCTTTGAATAGTTGGGGTTCCACATGTAGCCCAACCCGTTGATCACGTTCTGGTCAGGATGCATCGGGTCGGGCGTGCCGAGCGTGAGGACGCGGATGAGGACGATCAGCGCGCAGACTGCCATCGCCGGCATCGCCCACGACACGAACTTCTCGATCCCTTTCGACAGGCCGCGGAAGACGAAGAAGATGTTGATCGCGAAGACGACGACCCACGAGATGATCGTCATCTTCGAGTCGCCGGTGAACAGGATCCCGTCCTGCGTGGCCCCGGTGAATGCGTTGTAGAACGCCGCGGACTGTGCCGTCTGCGTCGCGACGCTCGCCGTGTGATCGACCCCGATGCCGCCAGTGATGTACTTGAGGAAGTAGCCGAAGGTCCAGGTCTCGATGAAGATGTAGTAGAACGAGACACCGAGCGGGATGAGGACGCCGATCACGCCCAGGTAGCGCGCCAGCCTTCCCTTGCCGATCGCGCCGATGATCAGTGGCGCCGAGTGCAGCCCTTTCTTGCCTCCGTATCGTCCCATCGCCCACTCCGCCCATCCGATGGGGATGCCGAGCAGGAAGAGGGCGCAGAAGTAGGGGATGAGGAACGCTCCCCCTCCGTTTGCTGCTGCCTGCCCGGGGAATCGCAGGAAATTTCCCAATCCCACGGCGGACCCGGCGACTGCGAGGATCACGCCGAGTCGAGAGCCCCACTGTTCCTTGTTATCTGACATTCTGAGGTGCGACCCCTGGTCAAAGTGGCGGTGCGGAAACCGGAGATTCACTGCTCGCATTGCGCGCGGCCAGTGACGAGCGCGCTTTCTTTCCGAATATTTATCGCGTTCTTTACCAGGCGCGCGGCCAAGAGGTCTCCGACCTACTGGGTGCGGGAACAGTTGGATATCTGCGGTAACGCAACAGGGAGCCCGATCCAGGATCGAGCTCCCTGCCCGCCGACGCCTCCCCTGGGTCCCGCCTCAGGGACTCAGCTGCACGCGACAGGATCGTTCCAGTTGCGCGCCGGTTGTGCCGCCGGCGCCGGGACGTTCGGGTTCGAATTGCGCTCGCCGACGGCATAGAGCAGTCGTCCGGGCACCGCTTGCGAACCGGCCGCCGGGATCAGTGCCGGATAGCAGGTGCGCTTGTAGTCGTTCCACGCCTCCGGGTTCTGGAACAGGACGATATACTTCTCGGCGAGGATGTCCTCGAGCGTGACCGTTCCCAACGTCGGCAGACCGGCGTCCTGTCGCACCGCATCGAGGGCCGACGCCGCCAATGAGCCGCTTCCGGTCCGGAACGCGGTCTCCGCAACGATCAGGCGGTTCTCCTGCCACGTGACGATCGGCTGCCGGTACGCGGGCGCATCCTGCACCGTGAAGCTGGAGAACTGGCTCGATGTGGCGTCCCCCGGATCGGCCCCCACGTATGCGTCATCATCATTCGCGAGGAAATAGTGCGTCAGTCGAGGATCGCTGCGCTGCGCGAGCAGGTCCACCAATTCGCGACCGGCGAACATGTAGCCGGCGCGCTGGATGACGAGGAACTGGTACCACGCGTTGTATGACTGCGGATTGTCGCCCGCGATGCCGAGGAAATCGTCGCCCGGCTGCAGTCCCTGCTGCGCTTGGGCAAGCGCGAGCGCGTAGGCGCTCGCCCCTTCACGCTCGGCGACGTGCAAGGCGTAGCGCGCCTTGAGGGTGTGGGCGAGGCGCGCCCACTTGACCGCATTTCCGCCGTAGTACAGGTCCACCAAGCCCGGCCCGGCGCCTTTGTTGCTGGCGAGCATCGTGATGGCCGTGTCCAGCGTCGCCTGCAGGGAGATGTAGACGTCCTGCTGCGCGTCGAGGGACGGCGTCGGAGTGTCGCTCACCGCTTGCGAGTAGGGAATGTCGCCCCACACATCGGCAGCGAGTCCCATCTGCATCACTTCGATCACGCGGCCGACCGCGCCGTAGACATCGTCGCCAGCAGCGTCAGCCTTCTCGATCACCCCTTTGATGTCGATCAAGCCACCGCCGGTGTAGACCTGCGCGAACGACGCGTTGTAGGCGTCCTCGCCGTAGTCGTACATCCCGAGCTGCCCGTACTGCCGCTCGGTCCCCGCGCACTGCTGGATCCAGATGCAGGCCGTGCGGGCAAGGTCGCTGGTGTACTGCAGCGTCAGCGCCGTCTGCGTGGCCACAAACTGCTGGTTGATTCCCGCGACCGTGGGTTGGTTGGGGTTGGCGACGGCCTCGGGCGCGTCGAGGAAGTTGCTGCACGCGGCGCTCCCGCCCACCGCCATCGCGGCGAGCAAGGTGCCAAGAATTTTCATGCGCATGATATGGACTCCGGAGCACGTCGCCTCTCGCGGGCGGCGGCGAAGCGTGATGGTCATTTGTGAAGTCCGACCGTGAGGATCCAGGACCGTGTCTGCGGATTGTTGAAGTAGTCCACGTTCTGGGCTGCTACCTCGGCCCCGGCGAGATTCGTCTCCGGGTCGATGCCGGTGTAGTTGGTCCAGGTGTCGAGGTTGCGACCGGCGAAGCGCAGGTCGAGCGCTCCGAGTCCGAGCACGCGCCGAAGCCACGGCCCCTGGAACGTCCAGGCAACGGCCACCTCGCGAAGCTTCACGTAGCCCGCATCTTCCATGAACTGCGATGCGACCGGGCCGAAGCCGGAGCCGAGCCCCGTGTACCACGATTGGTCGATGACCACGTCCTGTCCCTTCCCCGGGCCGAAGACGTCGAAGCTCCGGTTCTTGGGATTGCCGGGGATGAAATTCTCACCGAAGCGGACGGTCTGGCCGCGCAGCTCGGTGTCACGATGCGTTCCGAAGTTGTAGAGCGCCCCCTTGGTCCCGTTCCAGATGTCGCCACCCTGCCGGATGTCCACCAACCCCGTCACCTGCAACGCGCCGAATCGAATTCCCGTGCGAACGCTACCCGTCCAGCGCGGGTTGGGATTGCCGACCACACGCAACGTCGGATCATCGATCGGAAAGCCATCTGCGCCCAGATAGACCGCGCCATTCTTCGCGCCGGCAGCACCGCAGAGCGCGTTGATGTCGTCAGGGGTGCCGTCGCCGTCGATGTCGGCGAAGTTCGTGGCATCACCCGCGCGGCAACGCACGAAGTCGTAGCTGCGGAAGACGCCGATCGGCTGACCCTTCACGGCCGAGACGAGGGAGCCGGCGAAGAAGCCGCCGGTGGGCAGGTCGACCGCATCCGTCCCTTTCAGTTCGAGCACCTTGTTGCGGTTGCGGGCGAAGGTGAAGCCGAGGTCCCAGTCGGCGTGCGCGGTCCGGTAGGGCGTGATGTTCCACTGCGCCTCGAACCCCGTGTTGCGGATGGTACCGGCATTCGCCGCCTGGACCGTATAGCCAGTGGAGAAGGGGAGGGGGAGGTCGAAGATCACGTCTTCGTTGCGCCGGTTGTAGTACGTGAGGCTGAGGCTCGACCGATCCTGCCAGAAGCCGAGGTCGAGTCCCGTCTCGAACTCCTTCTGTACCTCGGGACCCAGGTCGGATTGCGGTCGACGGCCGGAGGTGAACAGACCGCCGCGCCCGCCCTGGCTGGCCTGCAGCGCGTCGCCGAACGACCCACCGAGGAAGCCGCCGGAATAGAAGCCGTTGGTGATGTAGACGCCGGGCTCCGTCCCCGCCTCACCGAAGGCGACCCGGAGGCGGCCAGTGCTCAGCAGCCCGCCAGGGTTGAACGCGTTCGAGAAGGTCCAGGCTGCCGTTCCCGAAGGGAACCAGTGATAGCGCTGGCTGCTGCCGAAGGTGGAGAAGCCGTCGTCGCGGACCGTTCCCGTCAGGTACAACTGGTCACCGATCGCCTGCTGGACCTGCCCGAAGACCGACTGACCGCGAATGAGCGAGCGGAAGTCGCTCGTCGTATAGTCCGTGGTGTTCTGCAGGTTGAACGGCTCCGGCGCGATCAGGTTCTGGCCGGTGACGAGGACCTGCGAGTATTCGCGGCTGTTGAGGTTCCCGCCGAGGGTCACGCGGGTGTCCCATCCATCACGCCACGTCTTGATCCCCTGCGCCGTGAGCGTCTGGTCGAGCTGGTTGTTGACCAACGTGCCGCGAATCAGCTGCCCCTGCGGATACCCCGCGCTCGTCATCGGCAGCGTTTCGAGCCGCTCATCGCTGGCGTAGTCGGCGCCAATCTGGTAGTGCAACGTGAGCCAGGACGAGGCGAGCCAGTCGGCGCCGATGTTCCCGAACGAGCGCCCGACCTGCTGGGTGTTGTCCTGATCGTTGATGACGAAGAGCGGATTGTCGTAGATGCGGCTGGTGGTCTGCGACGCTGCCGACGGGTTGGGAAAGCGATAGGAGCGGTGGAGCCCCGTGGCAGGATCGAGATAGTTGAAGTTGTTGAACTCCGGCGGCGACCTCCAGTTGCCGAGGTTCACGCCCGACGTATTGGATCCCTTCTGCAGGAACTGTCCGCGTGCATCCACGTACGCGACGTTCGCATTGATGGAGAGTCCGGTCGTCAGCTGGTGGGTCGCCTTGAGGCGCGTCGTGTACCGGTTGTACTGGTCGTGATCGCCAACGGTGATACCGTTCTGGTTGGCCGACGCGCCAGACAGGAAGAAGGTGGTGCGCTCATTTCCGCCGGAAACGGTGAGCGCATTGTCGTACGTCGAGCCATTGGTGTAGATATCGCGCGCATGATCGTAGGTAGGCGTGCCCGCGGCGAGGCGCGCACCGAACGACGATCCGGTGAGGGAGCAGTCGAGCCGGCTGCAGGTGGCCGCCACTCCGCCCGTTCCCTGACTGAAGATGCGCTGCAGCGGGATGGTGCGACTGACCTCGTCGCGGCGGATGCTCGAGCGCATCGTGTAGTGCGTCTCGCCGGCACGCCCCCGCTTGGTCGTGATCAGCACGACCCCCTGTCCGGCGCGCGCGCCGTAGATCGCTGCGGCTGCGGCCGACTTGAGGATCTCGATCGACTCGATGTCGTCGGGATTGATGTCCGAAGCCCGATTCGGGGTGTCGGTGCTCCCCGTGTTGCCCGACGTCGAGAACGTCGTGTTGTCGATCGGCATGCCATCCACGACGAAGAGCGGTTGTCCGGTCCCCTGGATGGTGTTGAGTCCGCGGATGACGATCGAGGCCGATGCGCCGGGTGATCCCGATTGCGACGTGACGGTCACCCCCGCCGCTTTCCCCGCGAGGGCGTTGACGATGTTCGTCTCGTTCGATCGGACGATGAGTGAAGAATCGACCGACGTGCGAACGGTACCGATGCGTTCCGCGGTCGTCTGCGTTCCCGCCCCGGTCACGACGATCTCGCCGAGTTGGAGCGGATTGGCCTGGAGCACGAAGTTGTGCGTTACCGTCGTGCCCGACGCGAGCACGATGACCGCCGTGTCGGGTTTGAGGCCGAGGCGGCGCGCGTCCAGTGTGACCGACTGTCCCGAAACGCGTGTACCGGGGACGACGAACTCGAAGCCTCCGTCCTCCCGCGTCGTGGTGCCGAGCCCGAGGGACCGGATCGAAACCAGCGCCCCATCGACGGGGCTGCCGGCTTCACTCGTGACGCGTCCGGTCACGGTCACCGGTTGCTGCGCCGCAGCACGGTGGGTGGCCGCAGCGAGCGCGACCGCGCTGAGCGCTACCCGGAATGCCTGACGAGAGATGAGCGACATACGCTCCTCCTCTTGGTGGATGTCGTAGTCGTGGACGAGGTTGTCCACGGCACAGACTGCGGCCAGGAGGCAGACGGGAGCGCTATGACTGATCGACGTGCGACGTCGAGATCCGGGGGGGGCGGCGAACAGACGTGACGGTACGTCTGCCTCCGGTCGCAGCCGGATGCGCGATAAGGAAGCGAACGGCCCGCGGGACCGCGACATCCGTACGGATGAATTCTGTCTCGCTCGTTCGGGGGATGCTGGACTATCTCTGCAGTGCCGGAAGTTCGAGCATAGCTACGGCGCGTGGATCCGCGGGCGCGCATCCTTGCTTCTCCCGCCGCTGGGCGTTAGCTCGGCGCATGCACTTCCTCTTCGCGCCGGTCGGGCGCCCCACGAAGCGCCTCGTGCGCGAGACTGCCCTCCTCGACCGGCCGCGTCGCGCGGCCACGATGGTGAGCCGATTCGCCGTCTGCGTCAGTCTGCTCGCACCTGCGATCGCCCCGGCTCAGCGCCCCCCGAATCATCTCGCGGACGATTCCGCCACCATCCTCGTGTCGCTCATCGAGCGCGCGGTCGGGACAGAGACGTACACGCTGCGTTCGATCGACGGGGGCCATCGGCTGAGCAGCGTCGTGAGACTCGTCGACCGCGGAACGCCGCTGGCGGTGGACGCCTCCCTCGACGTGCGGGACGACCTCACACCGACCCACTTTCGCGCCAGCGGAAAGAGCTACCGCTTCGTCACCGTCGACGCCGACGTCGCGATGGCGGGGGATTCGGCGCTCGTGCGCACCTCGGCGTCCACGACTGTGCTCCGGCACACGGGGCCGGCCTTTCCGGCACAGGGATGGCCGCCGATGGCCGCGCGTGCGCTTCTCGTGCGCTACTGGGAACGGCACGGGCGCCCCGAGCGAGTGCGCCTCCTCCCTGGCGACACATCTTACGTCGCACGGATCCGCTTCCGCGGCATCGACACGGTGCGCGTAGAAGGGCGGCGCGTTCCGCTGCGTCGCTACGTCGTCCAAGGCGTCGTCTGGGGACGCGAAGCGCTCTGGCTCGACCCCGACGATCGCTTCGCCGCGCTCGTGACGCGCATCCATATCCTCCCGATGGAGGGGGTCCGCGCCGACCTCGCGACGGCGCTACCGCAGCTGCAAGCGAGCGCCATCGCCGACCGCATGAGCGACCTGCGGCAGATGACGGCCGGCGCGCGCGCGATCGCGTCGGGCGACTATGCGCTGACCGGCATCCGGATCATCGATGGCACCGGGCGCGCGCCGATCGAGGACGCCGTGCTCCGCGTGCGCGACGGGCGCATCGCGCAGGTGGGCACCCGCGCCGACGTCGCCCTGCCGCATGCGGTGCGCACGATCGACGGGCGCGGCGCCACGGTGATTCCGGGGCTGTGGGATATGCACGCCCATGCCAGCCAGGTGGAATGGGCGCCCGCCTATCTCGCCGCCGGAGTGACGACGATCCGCGACATGGGGGGCGAGGAGCGGTTTCTCCTGGCGTTGCGCGAGACACTCGCCGCGTCGGCTTCCGTCGGTCCGCGCGTGCTGCTGGCGGGTCTCGTGGACGGCGACGACTCTGCCGCCTTCGGGGCGATCACCGCCGCCAGCCCAGCCGAGGGTCGGGGCGTAGTGGATCGGTATCACGCGGCGGGCTTTTCACAGATGAAGCTTTACTCGATGCTGCAGCCCGACGTCGTGCGCGCGATCGTCGAGCGCGCCCACGCGCTGGGGATGACCGTCACCGGACACGTGCCGCGGTCGTTAGGCATCGTGGCGAGCATCGACGCGGGCATGGACCAGGTCGCCCACATCCCCATCGTCGGCGATACGGCGTCTGCCGAAGTACGCGACGTCATCGCACGACTCGCCAGCCGCCACGTCGTTGTCGATCCGACGCTTCCGTGGAACGAGCTGCTCGGACGCTCCAGCGCCACGGCGATCGAGCGCTTCGAGCCGGGGATCCTGCACGGACCGCCGGCGATGGTCGCGAGCTATCGCACCGCGAGCAGCGCTGCCACCCCGGCGGCCGTCACCGAGTCGTTTGGGCGACAGCTGGCGGTGATCCGCGCGATGCACGACGCCGGGGTCCCGCTCGTCGCCGGGACGGATGGCGCCTTGCCCGGTTACTCGTTGCTCCGGTCGATCGAACTCTTCGTCCAGGCCGGCTTCACGCCGATGGAGGCGCTCGAGAGCGCCACGCTTGTCCCCGCGACAGCGATGGGCGAGGCATCGGAGCGCGGCACGCTCGAGGCGGGAAAACGTGCCGACTTCGTGGTGCTCGACGGGAACCCGCTCGACGACATCGCGAACATCCGCCGGACACGATGGGTCGCGCGCGATGGACGGATGGTGGAGAGCCGCGCGCTCTGGCCCCTGGCGGGTTTCAGGGAGTGAGCGGACTATGCGGTGCGCACGCAACGTCGCGCCCGATGGCTCCGCTGCGGGAGCGCCTCTAACGTTGTGAAGCGCCAGTCGCGCCCCGCAACCGGCGGGTTGACGTCGGCGAGGGCGCGAACGCCACGTCGGTCGAATAGACGCCCGCTTGGCCACCGTAGTCATCGATCTTGACCTGATGCGTCCGAGTGGGACGATGAATGCGATCATTGATGGGATGAAGTAGGGGACGGTGACGTGCGCCAGTTCTGGTATTGCAGTCCTCCGTGACCTCTGTGTCCTCTGTGGTACACTGCTTTTTTCACCGCAGAGGACACCGAGGACACGGAGTCATGGAGTTGAAGTGCACGAGGTCCTCCACGTGGAGCCGATCCACCTCTGCGTACTCTGCGTACTCTGCGTACTCTGCGGTTCAACCGCTTTTTAACCGCGGAGTACGCGGAGTTCGCAGAGGGCTGAGCGCACGGGTTGGGGCCAGTGCACCAGCTCTGTCGTTGCAGTCCTCCGTGACCTCTGTGTCCTCTGTGGTTAACTGCTTTTTTCACCGCAGAGGACACCGAGAACACAGAGTCGTGGGATTGAAGTGTGCGGTACACCGGCCCCC
>JBDTUA010000057.1:0-19699 GCA_040007995.1 Gemmatimonadota bacterium
CTCCCCGCTCCTATCACTCCGGCGAGACCAGCGACCTGCACCTCGTCGTCGATCGGCTCCTCGAGGAGCGCCCGAATTCTCCCCTGATCCTGGCCGGTGTCTCGCTTGGCGCCAACGTCCTCCTCAAGTGGCTTGGCGAACAAGGAGACGCGGCCGTCGGTCGAGTGCGCGCGGCGATCGCCATCTCCACCCCGTTCGACCTCGCGCGATCGAGCGCCCATATCGACCGTGGCTTCTCGCGGCTCTACGCGTGGAATTTCCTCAGGTCGCTGAAAGCCAAGGCGATGGAGAAGATTCGCCAGCATCCCGACATCGCCGAGGCCTACCGCGTGCAGCACGCCGATTCACTGTGGGCCTTTGACGACGCCTTTACCTCAGTCGTGCATGGCTTCGTCGACGCGGCCGATTATTACTACCGGTCGTCATCCATCCGCTACCTGTCCGGAATCCGCGTCCCAACGCTTCTGCTCAGCGCGCGCGACGATCCCTTTCATCCCCCCCAGGTCCTCGACGACGTGGCGCGCCTCGCAGCGTCCAATCCGGCGCTCTCCCTCGAGACCACCCGCCATGGGGGCCACGGCGGCTTCGTCGAGGGGCCGGTACCGTGGCGCGCGCGATACTACATCGAGCGTCGCATCCTGTCCTTTGCCAAGGCTCAGCTCGATGGGAAAAGTTCGCCGGGTGCTATGGAGGCTCCTCCCCTTTCGCGTTAGCATCAAGAAGGTCGCCTCAGTCACCCGCCCTCCTCGCGCCCGCATGTCCGACGCCGCGCTGTTCGTGCTGATCTTCGGAGCCCTCGCGGTCTTCCGAATCCTCATTGCGACCTTCGCCTTCCTCTTCATCCTGCCGCGCGGTGACCGCTGCCCCAACTGCGATCACCCCACCCTGCGCGTCGCCTCGCTTCTCTTCGACCGCGTGATGCCGTGGTTTCGGAAGAGCTGGTGCATCACCTGCGGCTGGCACGGACTCCTGCGACGCGGACCCCTCTCCGAGCCCACGCCGAGTCGCGAGGTCACCGGGAAGCGTTAGGCACCGTCGCGGCGCGCCATGACGTAGACGGAGAGCCAGTCCGGCCAGTTCCCGGTCAACTCGAAAAAGTCCTCGAAGTAGGTGAGTCCCGCTTCCTCGAAGTCGGCAATCAGGTCCTGGAGCGCATTGTCTTCCGGTATCGGACCAATGCAGACGAGTTCGCCCTCGACCTGGAACTCGTCTGGCGTCAGCCCCAATCGATCGTCGATGGCTGCGCGTGTGAGGCCGCTGCGCTCGAACGCACTCTTCAAGACCACAAGGGCCGGGCGACCGGCGGGGAGCGAGATCGGCATTCGATCGGAAAGGCTCGGGTGAACAGCATCCTGTTGTAGCACGCGACGACCGGGTGGGGAAGTGCACGCGCTGCATCGCAGTGGGCGGCACTCTAACCTCGCTTCGACTTGGGAGTAAGTCTCCGCCATCGTTAGCTTGGATCTCCTATGTCGGCCAATGAGCAGGACTTCGACGTCATCGTGGTCGGTGCCGGTCATGCCGGCACCGAGGCCGCGGTCGCGGCCGCCCGCGCCGGTGCATCGGTCGCGATCGTCACGAGCGCGCTCGAGACCATCGGGCAGATGTCGTGCAACCCGGCCATCGGGGGCGTCGCGAAGGGGACGGTCGCTCGCGAGGTCGATGCACTCGGCGGCATCATGGCTCGCGCCACCGACTTGGCCATGCTGCAGTTCCGCATGCTCAATCGCGGGAAAGGGGCGGCCGTCTGGTCTCCGCGCGCGCAGTGTGATCGAGGGCTCTACCGCCGCGCCGTCCGATCGCTGCTGGAGCAGCACGCGCGCATCCATCCGGTGCAGGGGACTGTCGCCCGTCTCCTCATGAGCGAGGCGGACAATTCGGTGTTCGGGGTCGAGACACTCGAAGGGCGTCGTTTCGGCGCCAGGGCTGTCGTTATCACCGCTGGTACCTTTCTTCGCGGCAAGATTCACATCGGCACCGAAACCCGGATCGCCGGCGGACGGGCTGGCGAGGGCGCGGCCCTTCACCTCGCGGAGCAGTTGGAACGCGCTGGTCTCGAGGTCTCCCGGTTCAAGACCGGAACGCCGCCTCGCATCGACGGCCGCAGCGTCGACTTCTCCGACCTGCAGCTTCAGGAGAGCGAGGTCGAGATTTTCGACTACTCTTGGTCTCACTTCTGGGAATCACCTCGGCGACATCAAGGTGACACAAGGCATCCTGGGCAAATGAACTGCTGGATTACGTACTTGGGTGAATCAGGAAAGCAGATCATCGCCGACAACATCGCGCGCTCTGCAATGTACGGCGGCGCGATCGCGTCACGGGGTCCACGGTACTGCCCGTCCGTTGAGGACAAGATCGTCAAGTTTCCCGCCGCGGAGCGCCACCAGATATTCCTTGAGCCCGAGGGACACGATACGGCGGAGCTGTACGTCAACGGCATGTCGACCTCCCTTCCGGCAACGGTCCAGCTCGAAATATTGCGCACCATTCCTGGCCTTCAGGGCGTTTGCATGACTCGCGCAGGATACGCGATCGAGTACGACTACTTTCCCCCGACGCAGCTTGATCCGTCGCTGCAAGTCAAGGCGATCCCGGGGCTCTACTTTGCCGGCCAGATCAATGGGACCACGGGATACGAGGAGGCGGCCGGGCAGGGGCTCGTGGCGGGGCTCAACGCGGCGCGCACGGTTGCGGAGCAGTCGCCAGTCTACTTCGGCCGCGAGACGTCGTATATCGGAGTTCTCGTCGACGATCTCGTTCAGAAGGGCGTGGATGAGCCGTATCGGCTCTTCACCTCTCGTTCGGAATTCCGTCTGACGGTACGGCAGGACAACGCCCTGCGTCGTCTTGCGCCGATTGCCTCCTCGCTCGCCCTGTATTCGCCCGCGGAGGAACGAGCCGTCGAACGGCGCCTCGCCGATGAGGACGCCGCCATGCGTCTGGCCGAAGTCGAGAGCATCCGTCCGGAGCAGGTCAACGCTCGACTGGCCGAACTCGGGAGCGCCGTCATTCCGCATTCGATGAAAATCGTGGAACTCGCCCGTCGTCAGGACGTGCAGCTACGCGAGCTCTTCGCACTCGCCGGCGTCGGTGGCGCCCTCGCGCACGATGCCGTGGTCACGACCGAACTGCAGATCAAGTACGCCGGCTATTTCGAGCGTGAGCGCCTGCAGGCCGACAAGATGCGTCGCATGGGGCACTTCACCCTCGAGGCGGAGCTGCCTTACGAGCGCATGCAGTCCGTTTCGTTCGAGGCCCGACAGAAACTCGCCGCCCAGCGCCCACGCTCGCTCGCGCAGGCCTCGCGCATCCCCGGTGTCTCGCCCAACGACCTGCAGAACCTCGTGCTCGAGGTCGAGCGCCATCGGCGAGTTGCGGCGACCAGCGGCGGGGCGTCTTGAGACGACGCCCCTGAGCCGGGCGACCACTCGCCCATGCCGCCAGAGCCGTCCTCCGACGCGTCACGCCAGCCCAAACTTACAATTGCCGCCATGCGAGCCGCCGCGCTCCTCATGGCGGTCCTTGGCTCGTTCCCGTTTGCCAACTGGATCGCCGGCGGACACGAATACGAGAACTTTCCCCACTACGTAAGTGAGTGGGGAACCGGCGCCGTCATCGTCGCCGGATGCGCAGTGGTGCTCACCATACTGTCGCGGCGCGTTCCCATCTGGCGTCCGGGAGTGTTCGACGGGGTCGTGCGCGGCGCGCACGCCCATCCGCGCCGCACCGCCGGACTCCTCTTCGTCGCGTCTTTCACCACGTACCTCGTCGTCGCGCGCGCGGTCCTCGGCGGGCGCCCGCTCCTGATCGACGAGATCGGACACGTCTTCCAGGCTCGCATCTTCTCGCAGGGACATCTCTGGCTGCAGCCGCCGCAATTTCCCGAATTCTTCAGCGCCCTTCACGTCATCGACTTCGGCGGGAAGTACTACACGCACTTTCCGGCCGGCGGCCCGTTGGTCATGCTGCCGTTTGTCCTGCTCGGCGTGCCGTGGCTCGAAGGTCCGCTCTTCGGCGCCGTTTCGGCCGTCATCTTCTGGGGATTGGTGCGGCGCATCGAGTCGCGACCTGCCATCGCATTGGTCGCCACGCTGCTCTTCGCCTTCTCTCCATTCGTCGCTTTCCTGTCGGGATCACACATGAATCATGTGCCGATCCTGACCTGCCTCTTGCTGGCGATGTATGCGCTCGTACGCCAGACCGGCGACGAGACATCACATGTGGGCTGGGCGGCGTTGTGCGGTGGATCGTTAGGCGTCGCGGCAAGCATTCGCCCGCTCGACGCCATCGCCTTCGCGCTCCCCGCAGGCGCCTGGATGTTGTGGCGCACGGTGCAGCGTCCCCGTCGGCTCCCCGAACTGCTTGCGGCCGGCATCACCATCGCCATCCCGATCGCCGGCGTCCTCTGGTACAACGTGCAGACGACCGGGCACGCGCTGCTCTTTCCCTATGAAGTGTTGTGGGGCCAGAGCCATGGCCTCGGCTTTCACAAAGCGCCGTGGGGAGAACCGCATACCCCGCTGCGTGGCCTGGAGTTGATCAACATCTACCTGCTGCGTCTGCAGTCGAACCTGTTCGAACTGCCGCTCCCTTCGCTCGTCGCCCCCGTCGTCGCCCTCGCCGCGACCCGACGTGTCGAGCGTCTCGATCGCTACCTCCTGTGGTCGGCGGCGCTGATCGTGGCCCTCTATTTCTCCTATTGGGGCGACGGCTACTTTCTCGGCGCTCGCTTCTTCCTCGTGCTCGCGCCCGCGCTGGCACTGTGGAGCGCCCGTTCCCTGTCGGCAGTACGCGAGCGCTTTCCGTCTCGCGAGCTCCTGCACCGCGGACTCGCCTACGGAACGCTGAGTGCGCTCGCCGTCGCCGTCATGGTGGGGATTCCGTATCGGGCGTTGGTATACCGCAATGGGTTTCTCACCATGCGGATCGACTTCGCCGCGCTTGCCGAGCAGCAGGGCGTGCGTGACGCCATCATCTTTGTGCGAGAGGGATGGGGATCGCAGCTGATCGCGCGCATGTGGGCGCTCGGTGTCCCCCGAAGCGAAACGGAATCGATCTACCGCTCCGTCGATGCTTGCGTGCTGGACCAGGCGCTGCAGCGGCTGGAGGCGTCGACCGTCCGCGACTCCGCTGCGCTCCGCCAGCTGCAGCCGCTGATGCGCGATTCGCTGCGCCTCGAGAAGGGGACGCTCACGCCGGATCGCACTCTGCGCTCGTTGCCGGGATCGACGTACGGCGCTGAATGTACGGCGCGTGTGATGGAGGATCGGGCGGGCTTCACGGTCGGCACGTCCGTGCTGGCGCAGGCTCCCTCCCGAAACCTGTACGCCCGCGACTTGCACGCGCGCGATACCGCATTGGTACAGCAGTATCCAGGACGCGCGTTGTACCTGCTGCGCCCCACGTCGAGCGAGCTCGGCGCTCCGCTGGTTCTGGAGCCGTTGCGTGCTGACTCGCTCGCCCGTGCATGGCGCACATCGGGTCCGCTCGCGATCGCGGCTGATTCGACGCTCGCGAGGCAGTAGCACTAGTACGCGCGCGCGGCGCGCGCATGCTCTGTCCTCAACCGGCCACATGGACGTCCCGCCTCCGAATTCCGAGACCCCGAGACCCCGACGCACCTCGCTCCGCGCACCGACGCTCCTCGTTCCTTCAAAGCGATGTGCCTCTACCGGCGGCGCAGCGGTCCAAAGATAAGGTGATCGGGACGGTCGGCAGCTTGGTACGCTGTGGTTGTAGCTATCGATTGTGTGAGAATATAGGTCAGTCCTGTAGATAGAGGCGGTATACTGGCGGTTAAGTGGCGTGTTTACGTGTATTAGTGGACCAAAATGCGGAGTGCGTGGTAAAATCGGTCACTACGCCGACCGCGCGCGGTAGGCTCGCGCCTGTCGGCGGCGAATTGAGTCGAAACGCGCAATAGTAGCAATAGGACACTTAACAATGAGAGCGATGACGTTGCAGATCGGATCTAGGGTGCGCGCGGTAGGCGGTGCGGCCCTTTTGCTCGTGAGTCCCGTGTTGCTTCCCGCCCAGGTGACTGCGCCACCATCTCAGATCGTCACGTCTGGGACGGGCGAAGCGACGCTCGTTCCAGATCGAGGTTACATCAATTTCGCCGTCGAAACGCGGGCAAAGACGGCGGCTCAGGCCGGGGCTGATAACGCGCGCACTCAGGCCGCGGTCATTGCGGCACTTCGCGCCAAGGGCGTTGCCGCCGAGCATATCACAACCTCTGGTTACTCGGTCGGACCTGATGAGCAATACCCCAACGGGGAGCGAAAACTGCTCGGCTACATCGCGCGGAACGCCGTCATTGTCGACGTGCAGAAGCTGGATCGGGTCGGTTCACTGATCGATACCGCCCTCGCGGCGGGGGCAAACAGCATCGGGGGACTTCGCTACTACAGCACGCAGATGGAGAGCATCCGGCGGACGGCGCTCGAGCGCGCCGTGTCGCACGCGAGGGGAGACGCAGAGGTGCTAGCGCGTGCAGCCGGTGGCGCCTTGGGCGCAGCGCTTGAGATCTCGGTCGTCAACAGCGGCGGTCCTCGGCCAATGTTCAGCGTCATGACAATGGAGCGCAGCCGCTCCGCCGATGTCGAGACACCGGTTGCGGTAGGCGAGCAGACAATTTCCGTGAGTGTGTCGACTCGATGGGCCTTCGTTTCCCCAAAATAGGGATTCGAGGGCCGCGTGGACCGGTCCTGAGTGGGGGGATCCATGAGGACGCATCGCCATGAGCGCGCGCCTTGTCAGTCCACCGCCATGCTGTGGGAGGGGTGAGAGTCGACGGGGGCCTGCAGGGCGAGGGCAGAGGTACTGGACAGTATCTCTACGCTTCGCCAAGACGCTTCGGGCGTAGTCGTCGACCGCTCAAGTCGTCTTGGATCTTCCTCGGCAGAGCGTTTCGCGCTTGATCACATATCGGGGACGTGTCGTGGCAGCTGGACGAACTCGGTAACTCGGCGTTCTTCTCGGAGATGCAATGTGGAGATTCCCCAAATTCACGCCTCTCCGTTTCACGTGAAACGTCCAACCCCAAGCACACGGGACCTTCGGATCGAAGGCCCGGATCGCGGTTAGTTCTCACACTGCTTAGCCTGTTTCACGTGAAACAACTGGCACACGGCTGCCCATCGGGCGATATTGCCCCCCCTCCCAGTCTTCGCAGTCCTCAGGAGTTCTTGCGCCCGTGGCACGAATCATCGCCATCGCCAACCAGAAGGGGGGCGTCGGAAAGACGACCACCGCCGTAAACATGGCGGCCGCGCTCGCCGCCGCTGAGCAAAGGACTCTCCTGGTTGACGCCGACCCGCAGGGCAATGCTACGAGCGGACTCGGCGTATCACGCGGTGATCTCACGCGCACGACCTACGACGCGCTACTCGGCCTTGCACCCAGCGCGGACTCGATCATTCATGGAGTCCAGTTCCGCGCCTTGGATCTGATGCCAGCGTCCGCCGATCTGGCTGCTGCGGAAATCGAACTTGTAGATGTTGAGTCGCGTGAGCGGTCGATGCGTCGAGCGCTGGATCCGCTTCGCGATCAATACGACTTCGTCCTGATCGATTGTCCTCCGTCGCTTGGCTTGATCACGATCAATATGCTCGCAACTGCGGACGGAGTACTCATTCCGCTACAATGCGAATACTACGCTCTTGAGGGACTCAGCCAGCTGATGAATACCATTCAGCTGGTACAACGCGGCCTGAATGAAACGCTCGCGATAGACGGGGTACTCCTCACCATGTATGACGCGCGACTCAACTTGTCCCGTCAGGTCGCCTCCGATGCACGCGAGTACTTTGGAGAGACGGTTTTTGAAGCCGTTATACCTAGAAATGTGCGGCTGGCGGAAGCGCCCAGCTTCGGCAAACCGATCATCCTCTACGATGTTTCGTCCGTAGGAGCTGTGGCATATCTAACTGCCGCCAAAGAGGTTATCCGACGTATGGGAACATCCGTTTCCATCGTGGCCTCCTCCGAACCGTCCCCCATATAAACGAACGTTTACCTCACCGGCCCTCCTTGACGACACATCTCCATGACGGATAAACCACGTCGGCTCGGACGAGGGCTCGAAGCCCTCATCGCGGGTGCTGGGTCGTCGGTCCCGACGGCAACCCGGAGCGCCCCCGATGGCGCCCCGGAATCTCCCCTCCGCAACATCCCAATCGCCGACATTCGGGCAAATCCCTTCCAGCCGCGTCGCGAATTCAACCCGGAAGAACTCACCGACCTCGAGAACTCCATCCGCGCCAGCGGTCTCCTGCAGCCGGTCACCGTGCGCCCGCACCCGGCCGGTGGCTTCGAGCTCGTGGCGGGTGAGCGACGGTTCCGGGCCGTGAGCCGACTCGGATGGTCCGAGATCCTCGCGATCGTCAAGTCACTCGACGATCGTGAGATGCTCACCTTCGCCCTGATCGAGAACCTCCAGCGCGCCGATCTCAACCCGCTCGACGAGGCGCTCGGCTTCCAACGCCTCATCGACGAGTTCTCGCTCACCCAGCAGCAGGTCGCCGAGGCGGTGGGCAAGGATCGCTCGACGGTCGCCAACCTGCTGCGCATCTTGCAGCTTCCGGACGGGATCAAGCGCCTGGTGCGTGACGGGGCGATCTCGTTAGGCCACGCCCGCGCGCTGCTCGCCATGCCTAACGACAGCCTGATGCTGGATACCGCGCGCCTCATCGTGGACCGGGGTCTCTCCGTCCGGGAAGCGGAACGGATCGCCCAGGACGCCCGCGTGCCCGAGGGTCGCCCCAAGGTCCCACGCCCCGCCGACCGCGGACGCGACGCACACGTGGCCGAGTTACGGCGCATCACCGAGACGCTACGCCGTCACCTGCAAACCGACGTACGCCTGAACGTCGAGGGCGACTCCAAGGGGGACATTGCCATTCGCTTCTACTCCGCCGACGACTTGCAGCGACTCCTCGAGACCATCCTCGGCCGGCCACTCGACGACGACTGACCCCTACGGTTCTACCGTACGGGTCCCATCAGGCGTCGTCGAGCGTGCTCGACGCTCCCCGCTCCCCCCTCCTCCCGCGCCCTTCCCATGTCGATCTTCAACAAGTCCGCTGCCGACCGACCCGCCACTCGCCTCGACAATGCCGGCGCCGAATCCTCGATGTCGGTCATCGGTAGCGGCATGCGCATTGTCGGCGATATCGAAAGCAACGGCGTCATCAAGGTCGAAGGGGTCGTGGACGGCGCCGTACGCGGCGCCCGTCAACTCCTGCTCGGGAAGGGAGGAACGATCCACGGCGACATCCACGCCGTCGATGCCATCCTGGGGGGTACCGTCGTCGGTACCGTCGTCGCCAGCGATCGCGTCGAGGTGCAGAGTACCTCGAGCGTGGAAGGGGACATTCACACCAAGAGCATGGTGGTCTTCGAGGGAGGGATGATCAACGGCACCGTCCGCATGGGCGAACAAGCGAAGCTCCCCCGTCCACCGGCACAGACCACCGACGAGCGTCCCGTCGAGGCAACTACCCACCAACGCGCGTAGCGAGGGCGTGCCCGCACCCTGCCTCCGCATCGGGAGCCGCCGCCTCACTTCTCTCGACAAGTGAATGCGTTGGCTTTGCAGCGCCCGAACACGTCCGCGACGTCAGTTTGAATCGACAGTGGGCTAACGCGTTCTCTCCGAACAGTTTCCATAGGAATTCGCAGTGCCGCAGAAACGCCTTTCCACATTCTTCCACATCGTTCTCCTCGTCGTCACCCTGACCGGCAGTACTGGCTGTTCTGCATCCAACGCGAAGAAGAACGATGAGACTGCCTCAGGCGATGCACCGAAGCTGCGCGTCGCCCTACTCACCCCAGGGCCCATCTCCGACCAATCGTGGAACGGAAGCGCATATGAGGGGCTCCTTCGCATTCGCGACTCGCTGCACGCGGACATCAGCCACATCCAGACGAAGACACCCGCCGAGTTCGAGGAGAACTTCCGGCAGTACGGCGCAGACGGCTATCGGATCGTTTTCGGTCACGGCTTCGAGTTTCAGGACGCCGCCGCACGCGTCGCCCCCGAGTTTCCCAAGACGATGTACGTGACGACTTCCGGCAACTCCAGCGGGCCGAACCTTGCCGGCATTCGGTTCGCCTTCGAGGAACCGTCGTTCATGGCCGGCATGGTCGCTGGGGCAATGACCAAGACGAACGTGATCGGCGCGATCGGAGGAACGGAGCTTCCGCCCGTTCGAGACTCGTTCAAGGCATTCACCGACGGCGCGCGCGCCACGAACCCCAAGGTCCAGGTCCTGGTCTCGTACATCGGGTCGTGGGAAGACGCGGGCGCGGGAAAGGAACAGGCCCTGGCTCAGATCTCCCGAAAAGCGGACATCATCTTCCAGAATGCCGACGCCGCCGGATTGGGCGTCTTCCAGGCGGCACGAGAGTCGAAAAAGACGCTCGTCTTCGGCTCGAACTCGAACCAGAATGAGGTCGCCCCTGACGTGGTCGTCGGCAGCGTGGTTGTCGACGTCCCGCACGCATTTCTCTCGGTGGCGCGCGCGATCGTGGCCGGTACCTTCGTACCGCGCGTCGTCCCGATGGGCTCCAGCGAAGATGCCGTGCGACTCGAGCTGAATCCCAAGCTGCAGTCATTGATCCCTGTCGCGGCGATCAGAGCAGTTGACTCGGTGCGTGCCGGAATTGCCGCGGGCACCATCGTCATCCAGCCCGGACGGGCCCTTCCGAAGTCTCCCTGACGATGCCGAGTGCTGTCGACCTGGCCACCTATCTCGATGAACTCCTCGAGGCGCGAGGCTTCCCGGACTATCCGGGCGCCCTGAACGGCTTGCAGCTGGATCACCGAGGGCCGGTACGTCGGGTGGCGGCGGCCGTGGATTTCTCGGGTCGGACGATCGACGCCGTCCTTCAGGCGGAGGCGAATTTCCTGATCCTCCATCATGGCATGTTCTGGAGCGGGACGCAGCGTATCACGGGCCAGGTGTACGAGCGCCTGCAACGCCTGATCGCGAACGATGTCGCCGTGTACGCCTCGCACCTTCCACTAGATGCGCACCCCGCGCTGGGAAACAACGCGCGCCTGGCGCAGGCCCTCGGACTCGAACCGACGGCGCGCTTCGGCACGTACGAGGACGTCTCGATTGGCGTGTCGGGCGACGCCGACGTTACCACCGCCGAACTCCTCGCGCGCACCGATACGTTCGCCCGCTCGTTTGGCGGAGTGGCGCGCGCCTCGTGGATGTCGGACGGGCGGTTGACGCGACGTTGGGCGATCGTCACCGGCGCCGGCGCTGGCTCCAAGGAAATTCGCGATGCGCAATCCCACGGGATCGACACGCTGATCGTCGGTGAAGGACCGCACCACACGACGGTCGAAGCGGCCGATGCAGGCATCGTCATTATCTACGCAGGGCACTACGCGACCGAAACGCTCGGAGTCTGCGCCTTGGCGGACGCCGTGCGCGACCGGTTCGATCTCCCGGCCACCTTTCTGCTCCTTCCCACCGGGTCGTGACGCTCGCCCTCGAACTCGTCGATGTGCACAAACGCTTCGGTGCGGTCGAGGCGCTGGCCGGGGCGTCGTTGCGGGTGCGTGAAGGGACGGTCCACGCGCTCCTCGGGGAGAACGGGGCAGGGAAGACGACGCTCATGCGCGTGGTCTACGGCATGCTGCGTCCCGATGCGGGGACCATACGGCTGTACGGCGCGGAGCGCCGCTTCCGGTCCAGCGCCGACGCCATTGCCCGTGGCGTGGGCATGGTGCACCAGCACTTCATGCTGGTCCCGGCGATGACCGTGGCCGAGAACGTCGCGTTAGGCATGTCCGGACGCTACGATGCCCGCGCCGCCGAAGCGCGCGTCGAGTCACTCGGCGCACGTACCGGTTTGGTGCTCGATCCACGCGCGCGCGTCGAGTCGCTGCCCGTCGGCGCACAGCAGCGCCTGGAGATCCTCAAGGCGCTCGCCCGCGACGCGCGCCTGCTCATCCTCGATGAACCCACCGCCGTTCTCGCTCCTGAGGAGGCCGATGAACTCCTGCGTTGGATCCGGCGATTCGCCGTTAACGGCCGCACCGTGGTCCTGATCACTCACAAACTGCGCGAAGCACTCTCGGTCGCGGACGACGTGACCGTCCTGCGACGTGGTGCCACCGTGCTCCACGAGTCCGTCGCCGGACTCGACGAGCCGAGAGTGGTAGCCGCGCTGCTCGGTGGCGACCCGACCCGACCCGCCAAGCCACTCGCCGAGTACCTCGAGCGTCCCCGCACGGCACCGCCGACCGATCCGAGCGCTCGGCGGCCGGCGCGTGGTGCGGTGGTCGCGTCCCTGATCGACGTCACCGCAACGGACGCGCGCGGAGCCATCGCCGTCCGCAACGTGACACTCGATATCTACGCCGGCGAGATCCTGGGGGTCGCCGCCGTGGAGGGATCGGGACAGCGTGAACTCGTTCGCCTGTTCGCCGGGAGACTCACCCCGTCGGCCGGCTCGATTTCCCTGCCGACCGGTGTCGCCTTCGTTCCGGAGGACCGACATCGCGATGCCATGGTGCTCGATATGTCGCTGGTCGAGAACGTGGCGCTACGCGGATTGTCATCGCGACACGGTCGTCTCGATTGGCGGGCGCTGCGCCAGGCGACGACTGCGCTGATGTCGCGGTTCGACGTGCGCGCGCCGAGCGCGTCCACGCGTGGTCGCGAACTGTCGGGCGGAAATCAGCAGAAGCTCGTGCTCGGCCGCGAACTCGCAGAGCGCCCGATCATGGTGGTCGCCGAGAACCCTACCCGCGGACTCGACATCCGCGCCACTGCGGACGTACAGGACCAGCTGCGGTCGGCGCGCGATGCCGGTAGCGCCGTGGTGCTCTACTCCAGTGATCTGGATGAGGTTCTCGCCCTCGCCGATCGCCTGATCGTCGTGCACGCCGCCCGAGTCTTGCCGGTCGAGCCTGCCACGCGCGAAGCGGTTGGGCGCGCAATGCTCGGAGCCGCGTGACGGCGACCTTTGTCGCAGGGCGATTCCTAGCAGCTTCGCGCGTGGGTCATACGTCCTCCAAGCCTCACTGGCGCCAAACCGCACGTGGGCCTCACGTAGCGCCAGCCAACCTCGCGGCACGAGCCGCCTTTGCAACCGTCGTGCGTCGTAGCGTAGCGGCCGTGCGTACACCCCTCCCGCGATCGGACCGATACTTGGTTGGGAGCACGTGGTGTCGCCGCATCCGGTGTAGCGTTCCACACGTCGCCACGGACGCTTGAACGCGCATCCCGATCGTACACGTTGGACTCGCGTTTTGGGGCGAAGTTTCTTGGCTCGTCCCACGATCTGTCGAGTAATATCCAGCAGAATGTCCGAATCCAGTTCGCCTCCAATCACGTCAGCGGCCACAGCAGCCGCCACATCAGTCGCGCCGCCAGTCAAGGCGGCGCGTCGCGTCAGGCCGTGGATGATCGTCGTCGGGATCAGCGTCGGCTGGAAGCTGGTCGTCCTCACGCTCGGCTCTGCCGTCCCCAGATGGGTCATCGGCGACGGGCTCGATCGAATTCCTGTAGCGTCGCGAGCGTATGCGGAGGAAGCAAAGGTCACGGCGATGACGCTGTGGGACCACCCGCTCGAGCGTCTTGGAATCGTGCGAGCGCTACGCGTCACGCGGGTAGACAGCGTGGTGGCGGCCGGGCGGGACAACATGGTCGTTGCAGCCGACGGTGACAGTGTCGCGGTGAAAGCGGTAGGCGCCGCGGCCGTCGACTGCCACAGCCGGAGCGCAACCGTCGTGGCCTACACCTACTTCGCGATTCCGTACTCGCAGGCGAAAACGGCCTGCAAGACCGGCGTGGTCGAATACCGCGTGTTTCGGCGTCGATCGTAGCATGGCGACTCTGGCGCCCCCGCGTCCATCAACGCGCGTCGCCCCGCTGATCCTCGCAGTCGTCCTCGCCGTCGCCATCGTCTTGTTGTTGGCCGCCGTGCTCGCGCTGAGCGGCTTTGCGGTCGGGCCGGCCCTTGGCGCCCTGGTGCGGGGTGCCGCGGGGAGTGGGTACGCGATCTTTTCGGCAACCCTGGTCCGCGCCACCCCGCTGATCCTCACCGGACTCGCGGTCGCTCTCGCCTTCAAGGGCGGGATCCTCAACATCGGCGCCGAGGGTCAACTCCTCGCCGGTGCCGCGGTCGCAGCCGCGGTTGCGCTTGGTACCGGAGATTCGTTAGGCGCTGGTGCACTTGTGCTCGCCTTGTTCGCGGCGGCGGGGGGGGGCGCGGCATGGGCAGCGATTCCAGCATGGTTGCGTCGACGCTTCGGCGTCCTTGAGGTCATCAGTACCATCATGATGAACTTCGTGGCGCTGTACCTGGTGGGCTACCTGGTGCGCGGCCCGCTCCAGGAGCCGACGCGCGTGTATCCCCAGTCGTCCACGCTCCCGGCGGCCACGCACCTTCCGACGTTGGTGCCCGGCACCCGCCTGCACGCGGGCTTCGCCATCGCGGTAGTCGCCTCGTGTTGCGCCTGGTACGTCGTGCGAAACCTCGCGGCCGGATTTCGGCTGCGCGTCGTTGGCGTCAACCCGGAAGCCGCGGCAAGCGCCGGCGGAATCGACGTGCCGGCGGTGACGATGCGCACATTCCTCCTCAGCGGCGCGCTCGCGGGTCTCGCCGGTGGCGTGGAGCTCACCGGCGTCACGTACGCGCTCTATGAGAACATCTCGCCGGGTTACGGCTACACGGCGATTGCTGTCGCGTTGCTCGCGGGATTGCACCCTGGACTGGTCATTGTAAGTGGAGTCTTCCTCGGGGCGCTGGAGGCCGGCGCGGCTGCCATGCAGCGGGAAGCGGGTGTCCCGCTCGTCCTGGTAAGTGTCGTCGAGGCGTCCATCATCCTAGCCATCGTGGGGGCGCGCGCCATTCTTGCACGCCTCACCCCCCGAGCGGGGGGAGCTAACGGATGACCGAGGCGCTCACCGCCTTTCTCGAGGCCACCATCCGTACCGCGACGCCACTCGCCTTCGCTGCCCTCGGCGAGACTATTTCCGAACGCGCCGGCGTGATCAATGTCGGGCTCGAGGGGGTCATCATCTCCGGCTGCTTCGGAGCGGTGGTGGGTGCGCAGGTGGGAGGGGTGAGCGGCGGCCTGCTCGCCGGGATGCTGGGCGGGATGGCAGCTGCCGGCGTCTTCGCGCTGTTTGTCGTCTGGCTCCGCACCGACCAGATCATCACCGGTACGGCGCTCACGTTAGGCGCTCTCGGCCTCACCGGCACGCTCTACCGGGCCGTCTTCGGGACCGCCGGTGCCGCCCTCACGATCCCCACGCTGCACCCTGTTGCCGTTCCGTTCCTTTCGGAGATTCCGGTGCTGGGACCCGCGCTCTTTCGTCAGCCAGTGGTCACCTATGCGCTGTACGTGCTGGTCGGCGTCGCCTCATGGTTCCTCTCCCGCACCCAGGCGGGACTGGCGCTGCGCGCCGTCGGGGAACGGCCGGAGGCTGCCGAAGCCGCGGGCATTCGGCCGGCGCGCGTACAAGCAGCGGCCGTCCTCGTCGCCGGCGCACTCGGAGGGCTCGCTGGCGCATCTCTTGTTCTCGCCCAAGTAGGGACATTTGCAGAAGGGATGTCAGCCGGACGCGGCTTCATCGCGATCGCGATCGTCGCGCTGGGGAGATGGCAGCCCATCGGCGTTGGACTTGCCGCGCTGCTCTTCGGAGGGGCCACGGCCCTCCAATACCTCTTCCAGTCCACCGGGACAGAGCTGCCCTACCAGTTGTTCCTCGCACTGCCCTACGTCCTGACCCTGATCGTGCTGGCAGCCGGCACCGCGCACGTCCGCCCTCCGGCCGCCCTCGGTCGGACTGACATTGCTAGCCACTGACGAGCCAGGATACGCGGTGAAGCCACTGAGTCGTACGTGACCGCGATCGTCGTCGCCCTGCTCCTGCTTGCTGTCGTCGGCCTTGGGGTCGCGGCGTGGCACGTCATGGTCGTCGCGCCAGGGGACGTGCAGCTGACGACGCATGAGGTCCTGATCCCCGGCCTGCCGGCGGCCTTCGACGGCTATCGCCTCGCCATCCTGGCCGACTTCCACCACGGACCGCAGCAGCCAGCGGCCCGCGCCCGCCGCGCTGTCGCATACGCCAACGCGCAGTCGCCGCATCTCGTCATCCTGCTCGGCGACTACGGGACGTCGGAATGGTGGGCACGCGGTATCTCGCGACGATGGTACCGTCGAACCTTCCGCGTGCTGCGCCCCATCCTTGAGACGATGCGCTCGCGAGACGGCATCGTCGCCGTGATCGGCAATCACGACTACTACGCCAGCGGCGACGAGACCTTCAGCTGGCTCGAGTCGTTCGGAGTTCGCGTTCTGCGCAACGACACAATGACGTTACCCTCGCCCGACGGCCCACTGCGGATCGTGGGTCTCGACGATCTGGAGGAGGGCGACGTGGATGCGGAGCGCGTGTCTCTGCTCCTCTCCGGCACAACGCCGACGATCGTCTTGTCGCATCACCCCGACGGCGTGCGCATGTGCGGGCATCCGAGCGTTCGGCTCGTGCTGTCGGGGCATACCCATGGCGGACAGGTCGTCCTTCCGTGGGTCGGCGCGCCGATCACGCGGTCCATCGTCTGTACGCGCACGCAGCCAGCAGGTTGGGTCGCCAACGCCTTTGCACCCCTGTTCGTGTCGCGAGGGCTCGGTTCTCAGCTGCCGTTGCGCATCGGTAGCACGCCCGAGGTGGCGCTCCTTACCCTCCGCGTCAGTGACGAGCCACCCCGCCGCTGATCAGGAACGACCGGCACGTCTAGGTGCGTGACGAGCGTCTCGCGGCGCCCCGGTGAGCAGCCAGCGCTCAGCAGCCGACGTACGGACTCGTCCACCGGAGGCGCCAGCGGCGGCTCCCCGTGCGTTCCAGCAACGCATACACGACCCCATCGCCTACGTAGCGCGCCAGCAGGATCGAGACCTCGCGTGTCGGCGCAAAGCGAACGATCGCCATCACTTCGCTGGACTCCAGCGTCTCCTCTCCGCCAGCTGCACGTTCCGTGTAGGTGATGTCGAAGCGCCCGCGATTGGCCGTGTCGCGCTCGGCGATGATCAGGAGATGTTCCTGCTTCGGGCTCGCCTCCTGGTTCAGCGTACGCCACACCTCGGCGATCATCCCCTCAACGCCATTGGCGAGCGGAAAGCGATACGCACGCCGCACCTGGTACGGCAGTCCGCGAAGTTCCGACACCGTGTCGCCCGGTACGCTCGACGCGAGGCGCGCGATCTCGATAGCAAACCGCGAGGAGTCGGATGACGACAATGCCGAGATCGAGTCGTACGGAACCGGGCTGGCACGCCCGCGAGCCAAGCCGACAACCCATCCTCGCCCCGACGAGTCGTCACTCACGCCGGAGAGCCGAACGAGCGGCCACCCCGTGCACTGCTCCGGTGCGTCCAACGGCACAACCGCATTGACCGTCGCGTTCCCCACCACGTGGCCGTTGGCGATAAGATCGAACGCGGTCCCCGTATACGGCGACGCGTTGAGCTGTCCCGACTCGAGCTCCGAGTCGGAGGAGACGGATGGGAAGACAACGCTGGCGGTCGTCGAGTTCGGACCGATCGTGAGAAAGACCGGCCCCGCCGCCGAGTCCCACGGGGCCTCGACGGCCACCGCGACGCTGTCGGACGGAACCGGTGGCGTGGCGGTGACGGTCGCCGTATCGTTGCCCGGAGGAGGAGCCGGCTTGTCGCACGCCACTCCAAACAGAAGGAGCACAATAGGCATCGTCCGGCGCGCTGCCTCCTGCACCACCGCGAACACTCCCTCGGACACCAACCCGCGCGCTGTTCCTCGACTCATGGCGGATAATCTGTGCGCGGCGACTGTTGCGTCAACTCACTTCGACCCGCCGGGCGGGGCGAGGGCGATCTCTTCCCCATTTCCGGGCGGTCACGCGTGATGAACGGGCCGCCGCGCTTCGCGCACGAATGATCCTGTACCGCCTGCTGCGCCGTGTCGCGCGTCTGGGTCTGCGCTGGTACTATCGCAGCATCGAGGTGATAGGGATCGAGAGCGTACCGGCGACCGGCCCGGTCATCGTCGCCGCCAACCATTGGAACGCACTAATCGACGCGCTGGTCATCGCCTGCGCCCTCGATCGT
Organism: Gemmatimonadota bacterium; assembly: GCA_040007995.1. Lineage (GTDB taxonomy): Bacteria > Gemmatimonadota > Gemmatimonadetes > Gemmatimonadales > Gemmatimonadaceae > SCN-70-22. The sequence continues at coordinate 18,122 of JBDTUA010000057.1, forward strand.
CGCGTGCGCCTGACGGCCAAGGCAACGCTTCTCGCCAATCCCGTCACACGCCTCCTCGTGCGCGCCGTCGGTATCATCCCGCTCAGGCGCGCCAGCGACGAGCACCAGAACGACGCGCGCGTATCGGAAACGCGCAATGCGGAATCCTTCTCGGCGATTCTCGATGCGCTTTCGTGCGGTGAGGTCGTCCTGATCTTCCCGGAGGGCAGGAGCCACAGCGAACCGGAACTTGGCCGACTCAAGACCGGCTGCGCCCGACTGGCGTTGATGGCGCAGGTGGAACGAAGGCTACCGTCGGTCCCCATCATCCCGGCGGGACTCACGTTCGAGGCGAAGGGGCGTCTCCGGTCGCGCGTCGTCGTGCACATCGGGACGCCACTTCGCACCGAGTGCCCGGTCGACCTGGCACCAGAGCAGGTACAAGCTCTCACCCGCCGTCTCGACCACGCGCTCCGCGACCTGACCCTGAACTTCTCGTCGCAGGAGAATGCCGACCGGGTCCTCGAGGTCGCGGCGCTGCTCACCAAGGTGCTGGATCGGGTGCGTCCCCTCGCTGCGCCGGACCCGCCACTCGCCGACGCCGTGCGCATGGCGCAGCGGCTGGAATCGGCGCGACATCTACTACCGGGCGCGTCGCCAGTCCTCGCGCGCGATGTCGACCACTTCCTCGATCGAATCGATGCCTTTCGGGCGCGATTGCAGGCAGATCGGATCCCGGTCAATGACCTGTGGATGCCGGTCACCGCGTGGGCCGGTGCCTGGTTCGTGGTGCGTGAGCTATCCCTGATCATACTCGCGCTCCCCGTCGCGTTCTGGGGGCGCATCAACCACTGGATTCCGCTCGCGTTCGCCCGTTGGATCGGTCGGACGACATCACACAACGCGGACGAGACCGCGATGCATACGCTGGTAAGTGGTCTCGTTTTGGTTCTTTCCTTTTACGCCGTGCTTGCGGTCGTCATCTCCAGCTTCGTTGGGCCATGGTGGGCGGCGACGTATCTGGCCGTCCTCCCGCCATCTGCCTCGCTCGATTTCCGCATCACCGATAGACTCGTGCGCGCCCTCGCCCGCGCGTCGGCGTATCGCACGCTGCGCGCCAATCCTCGGCTCCGCGCCGAGCTGCGGAAAGAGGCGAGCGCCATCCGGGCGACAGCGCGTCGGCTGGACAGCGCGCTGCGCGGAAACCGACCGTCGTGAACAGCACTTCAGCGGACTGCGCGTTCAGCTGCGCTCGGGGAGAAATCGTCCCACCAGATCCCAGTGCCAGGCCTCTCGGCGCTCGGAGGTGCGAGGATCCTTGAGAGGTTTGTACTGCAGCCGCTCCCCTGGGAGACCCACGGTGCGGCCGTAGGCCAGCAGTCGCTCGCGATCGCTCGACACGAGATGGGCCATGACCCGCCCCTTCCAGACATGCCGATGGAGCCAGAGCCCGCCGTCCATCGCGTGGATCATGCCGTCGCGACGTCGCTCAAATTCGATGAACACGAGGTACTCGTCTCGAAACTCCGCCATGGAGCTCTAGAATAGCGACCCTCTACTGACAGTTCACGATCCCCTCGATAATTGCTGGAGCAGCCG
>JBDTUA010000058.1:0-19505 GCA_040007995.1 Gemmatimonadota bacterium
CAGGTGGCGCGCATTGCACGGCCTCACGCCGCCGACCAATCCGTCCCGGCGCGCCGCCCGCCTCCGTCCGCCGTTGTTGCGCGCTCAGTCGCCGCCGCACGAGTCATCGCGTCGTAATTCGCGTCGGGGTCGCGCGGCTCCTCTGTCCCTTCGCCCGCATTACCGTCACTTCGCGCCACGCGCAGCACCTCGCGCGCGCGCGCGGGTTGCCTTCGCGCGCGACACGAGCGGTCCCGCCACCCGTCGACCTGGCGTCGCGGGTGCACCGCTTCGCCTCGCGAGATTTCGATCGCGGGTTGCCGGTAACCGGTCGCCTCACGCCAGCATTCCGACATGGGTCGCCAGCAGGCGGCGACTTCTCGCAGAAAACTCGGTGGGGTCGCCTCCGACGCACGTGCTCCCGCCTCCGAACAGTCTGACCTCGCGCGAAATCCCCGGATCGCGCCGGCGCAGCAGTCGTACTCGCGCGTGACACGCGTTCACTTGCCGGAATCCCGCCTCCAGTCGCGCGCAGGACACGGAAGCTCGGCACCGTACAACAGCGCTCGTTCGCGCGATTCGGAGGGGGAGAAGCGCTCTCGCCCGCTTGACCCAGGATCGCCTGACCGTGATGGAGACCGCGAAGGGAACGGCCCACCACTTCCGCGACCGAGGCTCACCCCTTCCTGCCCGGCGACGCCGAGCCGAGTTTTCGCGGGGAGGGGCGAAGTCGGCGCACCGCTGCTAGCATGTCCGACAGCGGCCGGACAAGACGCCGAGCGACGAATGGCGTCGCCTGCGTTCGATCGCCGGAATCGGGGATGCCCGCAACGGGGAAGCAGTGATGCCGCTGAATCGATTGCCGATGGTGGGAAGGGGACGCTGGCTGGCGGCGCTGCTCGTACTTTCGACGGGCGCCTGCGACGCACTGACCGGTCCCCGTTTTCCTACCGATGCCGTGCGCTTCGAGCCACTCCCGGTCTACGCCGAATGGTGGCGCGTGGTCGAATCGTGTGCCGGCGTGCGCGGCGACCTGAGTGCCATCAGCTGGTATCAGGCGCCGCGCGCGACGATCGTGGAAAGTCTGGGCCAACAAGCCGACGCCTACTGGACCGGCAATGGGAATCGCATCCTCATCTCTTTCGACAGGCTCGGCGACGGACAACTCGTGCGACACGAGATGCTGCACGCGCTCCTGCGCGTCGGCGGGCACGCTCGCGCGCACTTCATGCAGCGTTGCGCTGGCGTGGTCGCCTGCCGGGGCGAGTGCCTGCTCCAGGCTGGGAACGCGCCGGTTGCGTCGCCATCTGCGCGCCGAGTCCCACCCGAGTCACTTGAGGTCTGGAGCGAGGTCACGCCGAGCGCGCCGGGGTCGGCGACGTGGGGTGGTTTCCTGATGCTCACCGTGCAGGCGCGCAATCCGTACGACGAACCGGTCGTCCTGCTGCTGCCACCGTCGGGCGACGCGGGCGAGCCGGCCTCCTTTAGCTTCACCGCCGTGTCGCGGAGTAGCTGGATGCGCTACGATGCGCGCGCCGACGACGGCGGTGTCCTCCTGTTCGCGCCGCACGAGCGCAAGCAGATGGTCTTCGACTTCAGCCTGGGCCCTCGCCTCGCTCCCTTCCACCTCGATCCCGGCGACTGGGTCATGCGTGGCTCATATGGCGAACATCAGGGTGCAGCCGTGGCGGTGACGATCGCGCCGTGAGGACCCGGCGCACTTGCATCGGTCGCTTGCGCTGGTCGCTTGCGCTGGTCGCTTGCGCCTGACGGTCGCACGCCATCCGGATCCGTCGGCGCTGGTACGCCCGCCGCGCCGATGCCGGACGGTCGGCTGTGTCGACGTCCTCGCTCCACGAGTGTAGACTGGACGTACGCGCTGCCCTTTCCGCCTCCCCTACCTCGCCATGCTTCCCGAGCCGAGCGTCGTTTGTCCGGTCCTGATCGGCCGCGACGCGCCGCTGTCCGCGGCCTTCCACACGCTCGATCGTGCCCGCGAATCACACGGGAGCACGCTGCTGGTCTCGGGCGACGCGGGGATCGGGAAGTCGCGGCTGATCCGAGCCACGGTGGCGCGGGGGCGGGAGCTCGGCTTCGTGGCGCTCGAAGGTGCGTGCTTCGAGGCCGATCGAGCGCAGCCGTACGCGCCGCTGCTCGACCTGGTACGGGGGCTCGCCACCACCACCTCCCCGGCACTGGCGGCGCACTACTTCTCTCCTGCCGCCGATGCGTTGGTCACCCTCTTTCCCGAGCTCCGATCGCTCTTTCCCGCGGCGATCGCCCGGGACGCCCGAGACCCCGAGGAAGACCGACGGCTGCTCTTCCACGATGTCAGCGAGGCGCTGCTGGCACTGTCGGCGGTGCAGCCCCTCCTGATGGTGATCGAGGACGTGCACTGGAGCGACGAGGCGACGCTCGACCTCCTCCTGCATCTCTCCCGTCGCATCGGGTCGGCCCCGATCGCGCTGGTGCTAACCTTTCGAAGCGACGAGGTCGAGTCACGGTTGGCGCGGCTGCTGGCCGACCTGGATCGCGCACGTGGCGCGGCCGAGGTGTTGCTGCGTCCGCTTGGCGAATCGGACGTGGCCGAGATGCTGCAGGTGATCTTTGGATCCATGCCGACCCCCGGGCCGAGCTTCGTGGCAGCGCTCTACGCGCTGACCGAGGGCAACCCGTTCTTCGTCGAGGAGATGCTGAAGGCACTCCTCGTGTCGGGGGACCTCGTGCGGAGCGACGGTGCCTGGCGCGCGAGTCCGCTCGAGCATGTCCACGTCCCCCGCACGGCGACCGAGGCGGTGGCGCGTCGGTTGGCTGGCCTGAGTGACGGGGCGCGCGCTGTCGCTTCGGTGGCGGCGGTCGCCGGACGCCGCTTCGACTTCGCGATGGTGCAGGCGCTGACGGGACGCGATGAAGCGGGGCTCCTGGTGCTGATGAAGGAGTTGGTCGCGGCGCAACTCGTCGTCGAGGAGTCGGCGGATCGCTTCGCCTTTCGCCATGCGCTCACGCGCGAGGCGATGCGCGCCCGCCTGCTCACGCGCGAGCGCGCGGCGTTGCATCGCGCGATCGCGGCGCTGCTCGGGCAGCAGTTCGACCCGGCGACGCACGAGGTGGAAGATGCGCTCGCGTACCACGCGTTCGAGGCCGGGCAGTGGGAGGTGGCGCGCACCTACGCTCGGCGTGCCGCCGAGCACGCCCTGACGTTGAGCGCGCCGCGCGAGGCGTTGCAGCAGTTCGACCGGGCCGTCGTCGCCACCGAGCGTTTGGGCGCGCAGCCGGATGCCGACCTGCTCATCGCGCGCGGTCGCGCGCACGAGATCGTGGGGGCGTTTCCGCAGGCGCATGATGATTTCACGGCGGCCCTCGAGGCGGCGCGCGCCGCCGGGGAGCGCCGCGGTGTGTGGGGGGCGCAGCTGGCGTTAGGCATGCTGTGGGCCGCGCGGGACTACGAACGGGCGGGCGAGCACCGGCGAGCCGCTCTCACCGTGGCGCGCGCGATCGGGGACCCGGCGCTGATCGCCCGCAGCCTCAATCGTGTGGGCAACTGGCACGTGAACCGGGAGGAGCCGCACGCGGGGCTGCCGTATCATGACGAGGCGCTGGCCATCTTCGAGGCCGGGGGCGACGCGCGCGGCGTTGCTGAAACGGTGGACCTGGTGGCGATGACGCACCATATCGCCGGGGCGCAGGCGACGGCCGGGATGCACTACGAACGGTCGATCAAACTCTTCAGAGCGCTCGACGACCGGCGCGGACTCTCCAACGCACTCTCGGTCCTCGCCGTGAGCGGGCCGAGCCATCACGCGTCGGCAGGAACGGTACACGAGAGCGTGCACCTGGCGGACATCCTCGACGAGGAGCGTCCCATCCGGATCGCGATGGACATCGGCTGGCGCGCGGGCGAGGCGTTTGCGCGCGCGATGCTGGCCGACTGCCTCGCCTGGCGCGGGGACTATCCCCGCGCGCTGGCGCTGGCTCGCGAGTCGCTGGCGATCGCCGAGGAACTGCAACACCTCGAATGGCAGTGTGCCGCTCGGCGCGCGCTCGGGCTGATCGCGCTCGACGTCTTTGCGCACGCCGAGGCGCTGCGTCAACTCGAGGCCGCGCACGACATCGCCCGGCGGCTGGCCTCGGCGACGTGGACGCGCTGGACCGGCGCGACCCTCGCCACCGGACTCGCGCGCTCGGGCGACGCCGCGGGAGCCCGCGCGGTCCTCGACGAAGTCCAACGGCTCGTACCGTCGACGGCGGGGGTCGCCTCACTCGCGGTGTCACCGGACGCGACGCGCGCCGCCCTCCCCACGCTCGGCGAGCGCGCGCTCGCCCTCGCGCGCGGACTCGCCGCGCTGGCAGCGGGTGACTGGGAGGCGGCACTCGCCGTGGTGGGGGAGGGGGACGTCGAGCAGGACACGGCAGGCGGCATTCCCTGCGTGCTTCTGGTGCGGGCGCAGGCACTCACCGGGCTCGCTCGATGGGCGGACGCTCACGCGACGTTAGGCGCGGCGCGGCGCGAGGCGGAGCGTCAGGGGGCGCGTCCATTGGCGTGGCGCATCGAGGCGGCGCAGGGACGCGTTCACCTCGGGCTGCGTCGTCGCGTGGAGGCTCGGCGCGCTTTTGATGCGGCGCGGGCGTTGGCGCAGGCGCTCGCCGAGCCGTTGAACGAGCCGGCGTTGCTCGACCGGTTCGAGATCGCCCTCGCCCGCGAGGCTCCCGCCTCGCCGTCGCGGTCCAAGGCGCAGACGGCCAAGGCCGCGCACGGTGGGCTGACCAAGCGAGAGCGTGACGCCGCGGCGCTCATCGCAGACGGTCTCTCCAACCGGGCGATCGCCCGTTCGCTCGGGATCGGGGAACGCACCGTGGAGGGATACGTGGCCGCTGCGCTCGCCAAGCTAGGCTTCAGCTCCCGGGCCCAGATCGCGGTCTGGGCGAGCGAGCAGGGGCTTACGGTGCGTGCCAGCAGCACGGGGCGGTCGCGGCGCTGAGCGGCGTGTGGGATCAGAAGTCCCCGTAGTCGAGTTGAAAATCCCCGTGGTTGCCCCGGCGTCGCGGGGGTGGAACGGCGCCATTCTTTCCCTCGATCACGCCGTTGGAGCTGCGGACGGAGCTGCAGACGGAGCCTTCGAGAAGTACCGACCGGAGTAGATACAATGCGAATCAGAAAGATGACTGCCTTCCTGCTGGTGGCGGCCGCCGCCGCGAGCATCGGTGCACCAGCCATCGGAGCCGCCCAGGGAGCGGCGACGAAATCGACGCCGACGTCCCCCGAGCTCAAGTGGGGCCCGGCGCCCCCGATCTTCCCGGCCGGGGCGCAGATGGCGGTCCTGCAGGGTGACCCAGGAGGACACGCGCTCTTCACGGTGCGGTTGCGCCTGCCGGATGGTTATCTCATTGCTCCTCACACGCACCCCACCGACGAGCAAGTCACCGTGATCAGCGGGACCTTCAAGGTGGGGATGGGGAAGACGTTCACGGCCAAGGAGATGATGACGCTTGCTGCTGGCGGATTTGTTGTCGCCCCGGCGGAGCATCCGCACTATGCGATCGCGCAGGGATTCACGGTCGTGCAGGTGCACGCGATGGGGCCGTTCGCCATGACCTACGTCAATCCTGCCGACACGCCGAAGGCTGCTGCCTCGCGATAGATTCACTGCCGGCGCGCCCGCTGTGGGCGCGTCGGCATCACTTCCTGCCGAGCCGCCTTGATGACCAGACGCGCCGACGTCAAAGCCCGCGACGATACGACGACGCCGCATGTCCCAGACCCGGTGAGCGACCTGGCGTGGGACGCCGATCGTGCACGGCAGCTTGGAGGGGAGGTGGTGGAGCTGTGGGCGGAGCTGCTGGAGCAGGTCCCGGGGATGCCGGTGGGCACGCGCGCGTCGGCCGCCGACGTACGCGCCGCGGTCACGCGACCGGTGCCCGACGAGCCGCTCGCGCCTGACGAGTTGGTGCAGGTGCTGCGGGCGATCGCCTTCGGCGACTCGACGCGCACGGGACATCCCGGCTTCATGGCCTACATCACGGGTGCCGGTACCGTCCCGGGGGCGGCGGCCGACCTCCTGGCGGCGGCACTCAACCAGAACGTCGGCGCCTGGCGGCTGGCCCCGGCGGCCACGGAGATCGAGCTCCACCTGGGTCGGTGGTTCGCGGCGCGACTCGGGCTCCCCGAGCGGGCCGGCGGCTACGTCACCTCGGGGGGAGCGATGGCGGCGTTCACCGCGCTCAAGGCGGCGCGCGACGCGCGGGCCGGGTGGGCGATCCGCGACCTTGGCGTCCGGGCAGGTCCGCCGCTGACCTACTATGCATCGGCGGAGGCGCATGACGTGAACAGCCGGGCGGTCGACATGCTCGGCATCGGGCGCGAGTCGCTGCGCGTCGTCCCGACGGATGACCAGCTGCGGATGCGTATCGACGCGCTACGGACGGCGATCGCGCGCGACGTGCGGCAGGGATTCCAGCCCGTGGCGGTGATCGCCACCGCCGGCTCGGTGTCGACGGGGGCGATCGACCCGCTGGCGGCTATTGCTGATATCTGCGAAGAGTTTGGGGTCTGGCTGCACGTGGATGGTGCGTACGGCGGGGTGGCGGCGCTCACCGAACCATTGCGCCCGCTTTTCGCGGGGATTGAGCGCGCCGACTCCCTGGTGCTCGATCCGCATAAGTGGCTGTACACGCCGCATTCGGGGGGCATGGTCCTGGTGCGCGACATGCAGGTGCTGGCGGATGCATTCGCCATCGAGCCGAGTTACGTCTTCGAGGACAAGGCGCTGACGGGGCGCGGGGTCGACCTGTATGCACTTGGTCCGCAATTCTCGCGCGGCTTCCACGCGCTGAAAATCTGGATTTCACTCCTCGCGCACGGGTGGCAGGCCTACGAGCGGCGCATCACGCACGACGTCGCGCTCGCGCGCTACCTGCACGAGCGGGTGTTGGCGCATGCGGAACTCGAAGCGGTCGGGCCCGCACCGACGCTCTCGATCTCCTGCTTTCGCTACGTCCCCCCCGGCTGCGCGCGCGGTCCCGAGAGCGACGCTTACTTGAACACGCTGAACGAGCGTCTGATGGCGGAGTTGCAGCTGGGGGGGAGGGTGTACCCGTCGAACGCAATGATAGGGGGGCGGTTCGCGTTGCGGGCATGCGTGGTCAACTTCCGGACCGAGGCGGTGGACATCGACGCGCTCGTGGAGGAGGCGGTGGCGCGGGGGCGGGGAGTGCACGCGGCGATGGGGGAGGCTGCGATGAGCCCGTAGGTCACGGGGCTTGGCTCCGTCTCTCGTGTTTCGCCTCGGCTCGGAAAGGGCGACGAACCACAGAGGACACATCGCAAAGGACGATTTACCGCGTGGACACATCGCAAAGGACGATTCACCACAGAGGACACAGAGGACACAGAGGACGAGGCGGTTCGTGGTTCGTTCACGGTGCGTTGCACAGCTTGGCAAGAACGTGCGCCGCGGAAACGATTGCTCGAAGGCAGAGTGGTCGTCCTCCGTCCCCTGTCTCGTCTGTGACTTCAATGATCGCTCTGTCCTCTGTGTCCTCTGTGTCCTCTGTGTCCTCTGTGGTGAAAATGTGTTGGACTGCTCGCGGGGCAGGAGAGACCTCCGCGCCCGCAGTCTTCCCGGAAGTTTTGACCGCGGCGTTCGCGTCGAGTGTGGCGAGACGGCTCAGGCGAGTCCTCGGCAGCGAGCGGGCACGCGAAACGATCCCGGGAATCGAGTGCAACTGCTCGGCACAGGATCGTGACAGGAGCGGCGAACGCCCGGGAAGTGTGCGGCGAAGTCAGGTGCCTGACGCGGATGGGACCGTCATGCGATTTGCTTTTGCCCTTTCGTCATGGATGTTTACTCGTCAGGTTTCACGAGTCGAACTGGGTCGTCTTGACCCCTGTCATGATGGGTCGTCCTGACCCATATGGATCATCCCGCCCGGTAGGCGCGTATGCAACTCGTGCGCTGCGAGCAATGCGGCGCCAAGGCGCTCATTGCCGCCTCCCAATGTCCGCGCTGTGCGCACGCCTTTTTCCTTCGCGGTTCGCGAGGGCAGACGGTGCCGCTCGGGCATTGCAGCGTCTGCGACACCTACTATCCGCGACGCTTGGGCGGGTGCCACTGGTGTGGGACGAAGGTTTCGACATTTCCCACCGGGCTCGTCAAGCTGGTGATCGGGCTCGTGGCGGCCGCGAGCGTGGTCGCGGTCGGCGTCTGGCAGTACCGCGTCAGGACGCGTCCGGACGAGCAGGCCGCTGCCCAGGAAGCACGGGCGACGATGTCTGTTCCGCCTGTCCTGGCCGCGCAGGTGACACCGCTTGTCGACAGCGTGACGATCGGATTGCCCATCACCGATTCGCTGGCGTCAGTCGCATCGGTGGCGGCTGCGACCTTGAGCGCGTCGGTCGAGTCGAACGCCCGAGATTCCGTCGCGAGCGCGGGAACGGTCGTCCCTCCTGTCACGCGACAGCCGAGCGCCCCCTACGCTGGACCGTGGGCGAGAGCCGTCGCGCACTCGTGGGTCAACGTGCGCGCCTCGGCGTCGCTGTCGGCGACGGTGGTCGGGGTGGTGACTCCGAACACCCGTGTCCAGCTGGGCGATTCTCGCGGGGCGTGGCGCCGCGTGCGCTCGGCCGGGTTCGAGGGGTGGGCTGACGGAGCATTCTTCGACTCCGACTCCGCGGGCCGATGAGGCACTCTCGCCGGGGCGCACCGAAGGCGGCGTGTCCAGAGTGACAGGACTTGCGCTTGGGCTCGCTGACCATTGACGCGGTTCCGTCGTCCTCTCAATGACGACTCCCACAACGGCGAGGATCGTGGTATCTTTACACTGTACATGACAATTCCAGCAAAACGCCGGAGCCGCCGACCGCGGCGGGGCTCTCCGAGCGGACACACTCCTCAGCACTCCTCCGTTTCAACCAGCCGGGAAGCGTACGCCGAGACGCGGCGCTGGCTGTTGGCGATGCACGGTCCCACGTGCGCGTATTGTGGAGTTGAGTCTGACCCGCGGAACATTACGCTCGATCACGTCACCCCAAGACGGGGGCAGACGGCCTACGATCGACGCGACAACCTCGTCCTCTGCTGCAAGCGGTGCAACACCGCCAAGGCAGACAAACCGTTTCTGATGTACCTGCTGGCCCAGCGCGCGCGGGCGACCAACCTGGCGCGATTCGGACAGCACCTCAGCAGGGGGATCCTCGACATCGTGCTCCCGCTCGCTGGAGAGTTCGAACCGGCGCCGAAGCCGAAAGAAGTACGCGGCCCGCGCCTGCTGTATGGCGCTGACGGAGTCGACGACTCCCCCTATTCCGATTCACCCTACCGCGCCACCGCCTGAACGCAGGGCGCACACGATCCACCGCTACTCGACCCGCCCGCCGATGCTCCGTCATCGGCGGGCGTCTTGTTTGCTATCCTCCTCTCCCCATTTCCTGCCCCACCCCCCAGTTTCGCCCCCGCCCGCCCGCCCGCCCGCCCGCCCGCCGCGTCTTCTCGTCCTCTCGTCTTCTCCCTCTCGTGTGGCCTCAGCGATACGACCCGCTCGGCTCTTCAGTAGCCTCGACCGCAGTAGCGGCCTTTCCTCTGGTCGTCCTGCTCGGACTGCTCGCCTGGCACCGGGTGCGTGCCCACTGGGCGGCCGTAGCCGGGCTGACATCAGCGGTGATGGTGGCGATCGTGGCCCTCAAGATGCCGCCGGCCATGGCGCTGGCGTCGGCGGGGTATGGGGCACTATACGGGCTCTTCCCGATCGGCTGGATCGTCCTGAACGTCATCTTCCTGTACCGCCTGACGACCACGTCCGGCTATTTCGGCGCCTTGCAGGGGAGCATCACGATGGTCACGGCGGACCGTCGGCTGCAACTAGTGCTCATCGCCTTCTCGTTCGGGGCGTTCTTCGAGGGAGCGGCCGGGTTCGGGACGCCGGTGGCGGTGACCGGGGCGCTGCTCATCGGGCTCGGCTTCTCGCCGCTCCAGGCGAGCGGGCTCTCGCTGATCGCGAACACTGCCCCAGTCGCCTTCGGAGCGTTAGGGACGCCGATCATCGCGCTCCAGGGGGTCACCGGGCTCGACCTGTTGCAGCTGAGCGCGATGGTGGGACGACAGCTGCCGATCTTCTCGCTGATCATTCCGTTCTGGCTGATGGCAGCGTACGCCGGTTTCCGGGGCATGTGGGGGATCTGGCCGGCGCTCCTCGTGGCGGGGCTGGCCTTCGCGGTGCCGCAGTTCCTCGTCTCGAACTTCCACGGACCGTGGCTCGTCGACGTGATCGCCAGCGTCTGTTCGATGGCGGCGCTCACGCTCTTCCTGCGGTGGTGGCAGCCGCGCGACGGGTGGACGCACGAGCAGGCGCGCCGTCTCGATGCGGGGTCCGACGACCGGGACACGGTGACGGAGCACGACGCGCATGCGGGGCGGGCGCCCGCGCAGAACGCCCCGGCGGTGAACAGCACTCGCGCGTGGATGCCGTGGGTGATCCTCTCGGTCATCGTCTTCGTCTGGGGATTGCCGCAGATGAAGCGGGCGCTCAACGCCGTCTCGGCGCCTGCGTTCGAGGTCCCCGGATTGCACCTGCTGGTGCAACGCGTGCCGCCGGTCGTCGCCACCCCCACGGCCGAAGCGGCGGTCTTCACCCTCAACTGGTTGTCGGCGACGGGGAGCGCGATCTGCCTGGCAGCGGTGCTCGGTGGCCTGCTGATGGGATTCTCCCCGCGCGCCCTGTTGCGCGAGTACTGGGCGACGATACGCCTGGTGCGCGCCTCGCTGGTGACGATCAGCGCCATGCTCGCGTTAGGCTACGTCTCGCGCTATTCCGGCATGGACGCCGTCCTGGGACTCGCCTTCGCGAAGACCGGCTTCTGGTACCCATTCTTCGGCGCCATGCTGGGCTGGTTGGGGGTCGCCCTGACCGGATCGGATACGTCGTCCAACGTCCTCTTCGGGAGCCTGCAGACGCTGACGGCGCAGCAGGTGGGGGTCAACCCGACGCTGATGGCGGCGGCCAACTCCTCCGGCGGGGTGATGGGGAAGATGATCGATGCCCAGAGCATCGTCGTGGCCAGCACGGCGACGCACTGGTACGGCCAGGAAGGGCGGATCCTGCGCTTCGTCTTCTGGCACAGCCTCGTGCTGGCGGCGCTCGTCGGCGGGTTGATGCTCCTGCAGGCGTACGTACCGCCGTTCACCCACATGGTGGTTCGTTAGGCATCCCATGCACTTTTCCGGACCGATTCGCGCCTACGATGCGCACGCGTGCGGCGAGCACGGGCGGGTGATCACCGACGGCGTCGGCGAGATCCCCGGGATGACGATGTTCGAGAAGATGACCTGGTTGCGCACGCACGGGGACGCCTTGCGCCTGCGCATGCTGCGCGAGCCGCGCGGCTATCCGGCCGCCAACTGCAACGTGATCTTTCCGTCGTCGCATCCCGAGGCGGACGCCGGCTTCGTGATCATGGAACAGGTCGAGTATCCGGGGATGTCGGGGACGAACACGATGTGCGTGGTCACCGTCCTGCTCGAGACGGGGATCGTGCCGATGCGTGAACCGGTGACCGAACTGACGCTGGAAGCCCCCGCCGGACTGATTCGGGTGCGGGCCGACTGCGCCGGCGGGAAAGTCCGGCGCGTCACCTTCCGCAACGTCCCCGCCTTCGCCACCCACCTCGACGCGCGACTCGAGGTCCCGCATCTCGGCACCGCGACGGTCGATGTCGCCTACGGCGGGATGTTTTATGTGATTGCCGACGCACGCCAGTTCGGCTTGCGCCTTGTGCCGGACGAGGGGCGTGACATCGTGCGCGTCGGGGAAATGATCAAGGCTGCCGCACGCGAGCAGTTGCCCGTGGTGCACCCGGAGCAGCCGGACTTCGACGGCGTCACCATCGCGCAGCTCTCTGCGCCGTCGCTGGTGGACGGAGCCGACTGGCAGAATGCCGTTGTCGTCTCCACCGGAACGCTCGACTGGGAGCGTCCGGCCACGTGGACCGGGGCGCTGGATCGTTCACCCTGCGGAACCGGGACCTCGGCGAAGATGGCGACGCTGCACGCGAGGGGAATGCTTCCGATCGGACAGGACTTCCGCCACGCCGGAATCCTCGGAACCGTCTTCACCGGACGCCTGGAGGAGGTCACCCAAGTCGGAAGCTACGCCGCCGTGGTACCGACCATCTCGGGGCGGGCGTGGATCACCGGGAGCGCGACCTACGTGCTCGATCCCGAGGATCCCTTCCCCGAGGGGTATACGGTCGGCGACATTTGGTAGCGCTAGCTCGCCGAGCTGTACCGTTCGCGGGGCGAACGACCGACACTAGGTGGTATCATGAATGCCGCCTTCGTACTCTCCGCGTGCGTCGCCGTTTTGCACGCTGGCATCGGCGCCCTGCTGCTCCCGGTATCACGCGCCCCCGGCTGGCGCGGGGCGCGCATGTCTGCGGTGATCGCGTTCAGCGCTGCGGCTTATGGTGCGGCGAGCCTGGCAACGGCGTACGCGCCGCTCGACGACTCGGTGCGAATGCTCGCCTCGCAGTTTTCGTACGTCGCGGCTGCGATCTTCGTCTCCGCCTGGCTCGTCAGCGCCTACGGCGGTGATTCGGCGAGCGTGCGCCGACTGCCACGCTGGGTGAAGGGACTGGCGGCGCTTACGATGTTTGGGGGGGCGCTCGCCATGGTCCTGCGACCCTGGTTCTTTTCGGGAAGCTTCAGCGACGTCGAGGTTGCGTGGGCCGGAGTGCGCTATCGCTTCGCGACCCCCTCGGTGCTCGGCTCGCTCACGACCTTTCTCTTTCTCACCGGCGTGCTCGTCGCCTCGATCGCATTTTGTCGTCCCCGGGGGGAGGGTAAGCGGGCAACCGTCGGCTATCGGATCGGCTTCTCGATCTTCTTTCTTGCCTCGCTCATCGAAGTGCTGGTGGCGAACGGTCTGCTGAACTTCTTGTTCATCGCTGACCTCGGCTTCCTGGCAGTCGTCACCCCGCTGGCGGCGCAAACGACGCGGCGCTTCATGGATGATGCTCGCAGGCTCTCGGTGGCGTCGACCTACCTCACGGAGGAGATCGAACGGCGTACGGAGGAGCGGGACGAGGCGCAGCAGGCCTGGATCGAGGCCGAACGGCAGGCTGCACTCGGACGGCTCGCGGCCGGCGTAGGACACGAGATCAACAATCCCCTCGCGTACCTTCGCCTCAACGTCGAGCTGATGGGAGTGTGGGGACGAGAGCACGGGAGTCCCGAGGAGCTCATGGAGTCCGTCGAAGGCGCTCTCGATGGCGCCGACCGCATTCGAGGGGTTGTGGATGCCCTGCGCGCGTACTCGCGTCCCCATTCTGGCGCGCTCGTCCCGATCGCTCCGGAGTTGTTCACGCAGGCCGCCCTCAAGGTGACGGCGCACAAGCTGCGCGACGTGGCCGAGGTGCACACCGCGATCGACTCCGCCCCCGAGGTCCTGGGGGACGAGGGGCGGCTGGTCCAGGTGATGGTAAACCTCCTGCTGAATGCGGCTCAGTCCCATCGGGAGCGCGTGCCAGGGGCGAATAGTCGGATCGGCGTGCGCGTCGGGACAACGATCGATGGGAAGGCGATGATTGAGGTGAGCGACAACGGGCCGGGAATCTCACGAGAGGACCTGCGGCGATTGACCCAGCCGTACTTCAGCGCGCGCTTCGAGGGCGGCGGAATGGGACTCGGGCTCTTCCTGGCGCGCGGCGTCGTCGAACAGCTCGGGGGACTGCTGGAGATCGAAAGTGAGGTGGGGACGGGAACACTCGTCCGCATCCTCCTCCCGGCAGCGGAGGAGACGCCGGCGTCGGCGCTGGAGCCGGTCCTGCCGCGGTCGGGGGCGGTGCCTGTCGGCAGTCGAGTGCTGGTGGCACGAGGGGTGGCGGTGGGACGTTAGTTTGCCGGACGAGGGGGACGGTGCGAATCAGTCCCCTCCTTTCGCCTCTCGCGCCTCCCCCACGCATGTCGAGTCCAACCTCGTATCCCCGCGAGCGCCTTCGCATCACGCTGCTCGAGAACATCCATCCAGCGGCTCGCGAGACGCTCGCCGAGGCGGGATACGCGGTCGAGCTGGTCCCGCGCGCCCTCGATGACGACGAGTTGAACGAGGTCATCGCCGCCTCGCACCTGCTCGGCGTTCGTTCGCGCACGAAGATCCGCGCTCCCCAACTGGCGCATGCCGGGAAGCTGCTGGCCATCGGGTGCTTCTCCGTGGGCACCGACCAGGTTGAGATCGGCGGCGCGGCGCAGGCGGGAGTGCCGGTGTTCAACGCGCCGCACGCGTCGACCCGCAGCGTCGCGGAGCTCACGATCGGCAACATCGTGGCGCTGGCGCGGCGGCTGGGAGACAAGAACCTCAAGCTGCACCAGGGCGAGTGGGACAAGGGGCTCGCGGGGGCACACGAGGTGCGCGGCCGGTCTCTCGGAATCGTCGGGTACGGACACATCGGGCAGCAGGTGGGAATCCTCGCTGAGGCGTTCGGGATGCGGGTGTCGTTCCACGACATTCAGAAGAAGCTCCCGCTGGGGCTCGCGCGCGCCGTGACCTCGCTCGACGCGCTCATCGAGCAGTCGGACTACCTGTCGCTGCACGTGCCCGATACTTCCCGCACGCGTGGGATGATCGGCACGGCGCAGCTGGAGCGCATGAAGCCCGGGAGCTACGTGATCAATCTCTCGCGCGGGAGCGTGGTGGACGTGGAGGCGCTGCGCGTCGCGTTGCGGAGCGGGCACCTCGGCGGCGCGGCGCTCGACGTCTTCCCGAGTGAACCGGCACCGACCAACGCCGCCTTCGACGCCGGCTTCGGCGACCTGCCTAACGTGATCCTCACGCCGCACGTGGGCGGAAACACCGAAGAGGCGCAACGCGACATCGGGATCGAGGTGGCGAATTCGTTCATCGCGTTCATCGACCGCGGTTCTACCGAGGGAGCGGTGAACTTTCCACAGGTGAATCTTCCCGAGCTCCCGGGCACGCATCGCATCCTGAACATTCATCGCAATGTTCCGGGAGCGCTGGCCGAGGTCAACACCATTGTCTCCGAGATCGGCGCGAACATCGAGGCACAGCAGCTCGCCACCACGCGCGAGATCGGCTACCTCGTGATGGACGTCAACAAGGAACTGTCGGACGAGGTGCACAGCCGCATCTCGGCGCTGCCGATGAGCGTGCGAACCCGCATCCTGTACTGAAACGATGGCGCACGACCCGTCGCACCTGCGCACCGAGGCGTTGGTGGGGGTGGTGCCCTCACCGCCTCGCGCGGTGCGATTGTCGCTCGACACGGCGACGATCGGCGACTTCCTGCACGACGAGTCGAAGCTCGCGGCCACAGGCGTCGCCTCGCTCGCGATCCCCGACTCGCTCCCAGCGCTGCGCGAAGCGCTCGCGTGGCACGCGCACGCGCATCATGTGGTCTCGGTGTCGGGGTCTCGCACCGGAGTGGCGGGAGGGGCGGTTCCCGAAGCGGCCTCTCACCTGGTGTCGTTGGCGGAGCTGCGCGGCGTGACGCAGGTGCGCGAGGAGGACGGGGTCTGGTCGGCGACGGTGCTGGGTGGCACCTGGCTCTCGGAGCTCAACGACTACCTCGGCGCGCATCATCCGACGCTCCGGTTTCCCGTCGATCCGACCGAGACATCGGCGTCGCTCGGCGGGATGGTGGCGACCAACGCCGGCGGGGCGCGGAGCTTCCGTTACGGTTCCACGCGCGCCTGGGTCGAGGGGCTGACGATCGAACTCCCGAGCGCGCGGACGCTCTCGCTCCGGCGCGGGCGGGAGCGCTCGGTCGACTCCGTGCTCTGGCTCGTAGACGTCGGTCCCCCACGTCGATTGTCGATCCCACCGATCGCAAAGCCGTCCACAAAGAACGCGGTCGGCTACGGCTTCGACGCCGACGGCGATGCTATCGACCTCTGGATCGGCGCGGAGGGGACGCTCGGGGTGGTCTCGGAGGTCGTCGTCCGGCTCCGGTGTGTGGAAGGGGGAGAACTGGGCTATCTGCAGTTCTTCGACGACGTCGGCGCTGCCTTTCGCTATGTGCAACTCCTGCGGCGAGACGATCGACTTTGCCCCTCAGCAATCGAATTCCTCGATGCTCGGTCCCACGCGCTGGCGCGCGAAAGCGGGAAGCAGGCGGTCGAGCGGGTGCTGCGACTCGCCCACGACGCGGCCTGCTCGGTCTTCGTCGAGGTGGAGTATGGCGGCGAGGAGGAGCTCGTTGCCGCGACCGAACGGCTGTGGGAACACGTGGCTGCGGTGGGGGCGGATCCCGACGCATCGGTCGCCGGCACCGACGCGGAGGAGCTGCGCGACGTGCGCGCGTTCCGGCATGCGGTTCCCGAACGCATAAATGCGATCATCGCGTCTCGTCGTGAGCAGCATCCCGGACTGCACAAGATCGCGACGGACATGGCGGTTCCGGACGACGCGCTCTCCTGGGTTTTTACTCGATATCAAACCGTTCTTGCCGAGGCGGGGCTGGACTTTGCCGTGTTCGGGCATGTGGGTGACAACCACTTCCATGTGAACATCCTTCCCCGTGACGAGTCGGAGCTGGAACGGGCGATGGGGTGCTATGCGATGCTGGCCGAGGAGATCGTGGCGCGCGGCGGCGCGGTGGCGGCGGAGCACGGGATCGGCCGGATCAAGCGGGGATTTCTCCCGTTGCAGTACTCGCCGGAGACCATGGCCGCGTTTCGCGCGATCAAGCGCTGGGTGGATCCGGAATGGCGCTTCAACCGCGGGATCCTCCTCGATCCGTAGTCGCTACATCTCGCCCGGTCCCGCTCTCGTGCAGGTCGAGTCTCGACCACGACTCTCGCGACTCGTCGAGGTGCACACGTTGCGCGGGAGGGAGGGGAGGGCCTATGATCCGCGTATGCGACCTATCGCCCCTGCCCGGGAGTACGACGTTCCGGTTCTGGCCGAACTGAACAACCGGTTCGCCCCCGACGGACTGACGCTGCGCCGCTCCGACGCATTCGTGGAGGCGCACCTGGACGACTATCGGGTGATCCGCGACGACGACGGGCATGTGGTCGGTTGCGTCTGCATCGACGAGTATTCGCCGTCGCTGGTGGAGTTGGTGGCCCTCGCGGTCGATCCGCAGCAGCAGCGACATGGCCTCGGAGCGCAGCTGATCAAGGCGGCTGTGACGCTGGCCGGGAAGCGCGGCTATCCGGAGATCTTCGCCGTCTCCTTCTCCGACGCCTTGTTCAAGCGGTGCGGATTCCACTTCCAGGACGTCGAGAAGTATCCGGAGAAGCGCCGGCGGTATGCGCGGGTCTCGCCTGACGAGTGGACGATCGGCCACAAGCACTGTTTCGCCTTTCCGCTGGTGGCGCCGGCCACGGCGGCGGGGGACGTGACGTCGCCTAACGCGACGCAGCGCTGACCGCCGGTTCCCTGCGGGACGCTCCTCCAGGGTCTCGGGCATTCGCTGGCGCGGGCGTGCGTCGTCGGACGCGCCAGCGTTCCGCATGCGGGCTCGGCGGGCGAATCGAACGAGCGCGGCCGCCCGGGCGTATGTTGAACGAGTGGTGCGCCGGGGAGTGGGCGACATTTATGACACATGGGAGTGAAGATCATGACATTGCGTTTTAGTCGTGCGTTGGCGGTGGTCGCCAGCGTAGTCGTCCTCGGCGCGTGGGCCGCGCCGTTGTTGGCCCAGGATGCGGATCCGGCGCCGAAGCGCGCGGAGGGTGAGGGGCCGTTCGACCGGCTGATCATCCGCGGCGCGACGCTGATCGACGGGCAGGGCGGCCCTCCCCGCGGACCGGTCGACATCGTCGTGGAGAAGAACCGCATCGTGCAGATCGCCGACGTCGGCTTTCCCGGCCGGCCGGTGGACGCCAGCAAGCGGCCCAAGGGGCCGGCGCGCGAGATCGATGCCAACGGCATGTACGTGCTCCCCGGCTTCATCGACCTGCACGTGCACACCTGCGGCAAGCCCAAGGCGCCCGAAGCCGAATATTGCTACAAACTCTGGCTTGCGCACGGCGTCACGACGGTGCGCGGCGTCCCGCTCGGCGGCTTTGAGTGGTCGATGAGCGAGACGAAGCGGGCCAACGCCAACGAGATCACGGCACCGCGCATGGTGAACTACCAGCGCCTGGGCACGGGAGCTGGATGGGGGAAGAAGCCGATCAACACGCCGGACGACGCGCGGGCGTGGATCCGCTGGGCCAAGGAGCAGGGGATCGATGGACTCAAGCTCGGCGCCTTCCCGCCGGACATGATGGCAGCCATCCTCGACGAGGCGAAGAAGCAGGGACTGAACTCGGTCGCGCACTTGCAGCAGACGGGGGTGGCGAACATGAATGCCCTCGATGCCGCGCGACTCGGGCTGGGGGCGGTCACGCACTACTATGGCATCTTCGAGGCGATGTACGAAGGGACGCAGGTGCAGCCGTACCCGGCGGACTACAACTACGCCGACGAGCAGTGGCGCTTCGGGCAGGTGGCGCGCCAGTGGAGCCTGGTGAAGCCGCACGGCGAGAAGTGGAACGCCTTCCTGAAGGAGTTGAAGGAGCACGACGTGACGCTCGACCCGACCATGACGACCTACATGTCGGGGCGCGACCTCATGAAGCGCCGGACGGCCGAGTGGCATGAGCCGTACACCTTGCCGTCGCTGTGGGACTTCTACACCCCGAACCGCGAGAACCACGGCGCCTATTTCTACAACTGGACGACGTGGGACGAAGTGGCGTGGAAGAAATTCTACCAGGTCTGGATGGAGTTCATCAACGACTACAAGAACATGGGCGGTCGCGTCACGCCGTCGACCGACGCCGGCTTCATCTACAACACGTATGGCTTCTCCTACATCGAGGAGTTGGAGAACTTCCAGGAAGCGGGCTTCCATCCGCTGGAAGTGATTCGCGGGGCGACGCTGCACGCGGCGCAGGAGCTCAACAAGGTCAACCACAAGACCGTGGAGCTGGGCACCGTGCAACCCGGGATGCTCGCCGACCTGGTGATCGTCCCCGAGAATCCGATCGCGAACCTCAAGGTGCTCTACGGCACCGGCTTCCTCCGGCTCAACGACTCGACGGGCAAGGTGGAGCGCGTCGGCGGAGTGAAGTACACGATCAAGGACGGGATTGTGTACGACGCGAAGAAGCTCCTGGAGGACGTGCGCAAGATGGTGGAGAAGCAGCGGAAGGAACGCGGGATCACGAAGCTGCCAGTGGCGATGGAGCAGTAGAGAGAAGACGGGAAGACGGGAAGACGAGAAGACGAGAAGACGAGAAGCGACGTTACCTGCTCTGGTCTTCTCGTCTTCCCGTCTTCAGTGCCCCTCTGAATTCCGGGTGCGCAATCGACGTGAGCGCGGCGGCGCGCTCGCGAAGCGGCATGCCATGCAGGTTGACGGCGCCGTATTCCGTGACGACCCAGTGCACGTGCCCGCGTGTGGTGACGACGCCGGCGCCGGGTGAGAGGGTGGCGACGATGCGCGACACTGTCCCTTTGGCGGCGGTCGACGGGAGGGCGATGATCGGCTTGCCTCCGCGCGATCGCGCAGCGCCGCGAATGAA
>JBDTUA010000059.1:0-19473 GCA_040007995.1 Gemmatimonadota bacterium
CGCCGATTTCGGCGCGCCCCGTTCCTCAGCCTCTGCCGCATGAACGTGGACCTTGGCCCCCCGACTTACGGGATGATGACGCCCGCCGTCGCCGCGTTCACCGCGCTCGTGTTGGCCCCGATGCCATTGGCCACGGCACTGATCGACGACACGAACACCGAGTTCGGATAGCCCGACTTCTGGCTCCCGACGAAGGTCTGGTTGCCGTAGGCCATCGTGCCGACAATGTTATTCAGCGCCGATTCACCGGGTCCGCTAGCACTCGAAAAGAGTCCGTACGAGCCGTAGCTAGCGGCGTTTTTCGTCATCTCCATGTTGGTCACCGCCGGCTTGCTGCCGATGGCGAGCACATTCGAGAACCGCCCGCTGGAATAGAAGCTGTTGTTGCGCATCGTCAGCTCGCTCATGTTCTGGAGCAGCTGCACCATCTTCTGGTCGCCGGTATAGATGCCGACGTTGATGTTCTCGACGATGTTCTGCTCGAGCCAGACGCGGGTGAGCAGTTCGCCCACCTTGTAAGGGTTGCTCCCCTCCCGGCCGGACAGATTGAACCCCGCCCCGGCATTCCGCACGATGTTGTTACGGAACTCCCAGTCGCGCGTGGCGCACCACGTGCACCCTCCCGACTGATTGGCGCTCTTCAGGACGACGGCGTAGCCCACCTGCGCATCGAACCACGAGCCGTCGAGCACATTGCCCTCGACGAGCACCCGCTGCGAATTCTTCGATTCGATCAGGTTCTTCTTGGTCCACCGCCCCTTCCAGCTGGCCGGCGTGTAGATGTAGTTGCGCCGGATCTCGATGTCGCTGGGGATCATCCCATTGATGCGCGGATCCGAACCGCCGAACATCACGTTTTCACCGGCACCTGCCAGCGTGTTGTTCACGATCTTGAACGGACCGGGGCCGTTCCACCCGGCGATTGCCTGCGAATCGTACCCCTTGAGGTGGCACTCGTGAATGTACGAGTCCATCACCGCCGTCCGGGCGGAGTTGAGCCCGATGCAGCGGCTGACGTTGGACGTGGTCGTGCCGTGGATGTAGGAGCGCTCGATGACCAGGTCGCTCGCCACGTACGAGAGGGTCGACTGCTTCGAGCCACCGTCGCCCAGTGACACGAGGCCGTAGTTGATTGACGTCAGCGTGGGGGTAATAGTGATCTCGACTCCGCTGATCCACCAGCCGCTCGCTGATCCCGCCGTCGCAAGAGCCGGGGCAACCGCGGGGGTCACGATGCGCGGCATGAGCGAGGCGTGCGCCGGCGTGACCCGCGTTCCCGCGGGCGGCAGCATCTTGTTAGTGCGGATGAGGATCCAGCCGTTGGCGGCGCTCCCCGGCTTGGCCGGGAGGACGAAGTTCCCGGTGAACGTGGCGCCGGCGGGAAGGACGATCTCGTCGCCGCGACTCGCCTTGTTCAGGAACGTCTGGAGGTTGTCGCCGGGTTGCACGACCCACGAGGTCCCCGTGACCACTGGATAGACCGGATTGAGGATCTGCGGGCGCTGCGGCGGCGCGACGACGCCACCGGACGGGGGAGGCGCCGGCGGCGGGGCGGAGCCACCGCTGACGGTAATCGATTCCGTGGCCGACACACTGCCGGACTTCGCCGTGATGACCGCACTGCCGTTGGCCAACGCGGAGACGGTGCCCGCCTGTGACACGATCGCGACCGCAGTCGCGCTCGACGAGAAGGCGATCGTCGGATTCGGCACGATCGCGCCACCTGCGTTACGCGCGACGACGGTCAGTGTCGCTGTCTGCCCGACGGTCAGGGAGGTGCGCGACGCGCTGAGCGTCAGCGAGGTCACCGCCTGCGACTGCGAAACGACCGTGACCTGGATCACGTCGGAGCGGTTCCGATAGGTCGCGGTGATGTCGGACGATCCGGTGCGCAATCCCGTCGCGTTGCCATCGGCGTCGACACTGACGACCGTCGCGTTGGAGGACGTCCACACCAGCGTCCGTCCCTCGGAGATGGAGTTCTGGACGAATTTGGAGTTGCTCACCAGGCTCGCGGTCTCCGCGACTGAGAGCGTGGCTGGTGTGGATGCGGCGCGGGCCGCGAAGGCCTCGCTGGCAGAAAATGCCGCGTTGTTGACGGTGGGAGCGTCCGCGTTGTCGCAGGCCGACAGCGTCGCGACGGCTGCGAGCAGCGTCGAGAGCATGACACGGCGGTTCTGAACCTTCATGAGTCCTCCGAAAGGGTGTGGTCGTTCGGCGGCTCGACTGGCATGGCGGAAGGTGCTGCCGTAGCCTCGTAGCTTTGCGTCACCGTCTTTCGACGGCTTTGCCTTTGTCGCGTCCAGCGCCCGATCGGGCCTGTTGCGATCCTGCCGACAAAGTGAGTGGAGCAGTTGTAGGGAAGTATCGGCCGATGTGGGACTTCCTGACCGTTCGTTCCGAAGATGGCTACGCGCCCATGCTCCGCAGGAGATATCCAGCAAGGATAAAGTAGACCTCAACTTGCGCACTCGTTAGGACCAAAGTCTGTCTCGCGCTGTGATCCCGCTCACATGTTACTGTCTCGTGTTTGAACAGCGCCGGGGATGGGGACGGCGACTAGATTCCTGACGGCACGCCGGCGTTCGCGAGCAGCTGCAACGACAGTCGTTGGACCAGGAGACTGCTGTCGGTGCACCCGCCGCCCCGCGACGGCAGTCCGGCCACGAAGGCGCAACGTGTTCTAGCGTGCGTTCCGATGTTGTCGTGGCGCACCGAATCCTCGCAGCACCGCGCGCAGATTGCGCTGCGCGTCGATCCCCCGGGCATCAGGCCCGAGGGCGGCCGCCTCCTTCCTGTATTTCGCTTCCGTGAAGTCTTTGCGTCCCCGCTTCGTCGCCGCGTCGTCACTCCTCGCCGCGGGCCTCCGCACCCTTCGCCACCCCCCGCCCGCCAACGTCGCCGCGCTTGATGCGCTGCGCAGCGCCGCGATCCTCCTCGTCGTCTTTCACCACTGGGCGATCAAGGAGTACGCGCTGGCCGGCGGCGCTCCGTCGGCCGCCCAGAACAACCCTGTCCTGTACTACGGATGGACGGGCGTCGACCTGTTCTTCGTGCTCAGCGGATACCTGATCGGCCGACAACTCTGGCGCGAGCTGCACGAGACCGGCGGGATTCGCGTCGGCCGCTTCCTCCTGCGACGCGGGCTCCGCATCTGGCCGATCTATTTCGTCATCCTCGCCTACTACGCTGTCTTCAGCGCAAATGTCCATCCCGGCTGGCCGGACTGGACGTTCATGTCCAACTACGCCTACGGGCAGTTCACGCGCGGGTGGTCCCTCTCCACTGAGGAGCAGTTCTACATCGCGGTCCCGCTCCTCCTCGTCCTGGTGCGCCGACGCTTTTCGTTGCTCGGGCACCTGTGGCTCCTGCTCGGGATCGAGGCGATGGTGCTCGGCAATCGTTATCTCCTGATCCAGCGCTTCATAACGGAGGGGGTGGCGCTCTCGTCGCCCCCACGGCAACTGACCGATCCGTTTCACGTGCACATGGAGGGGCTGCTCCTTGGGCTGATCATTGCCCTCGTCGCGGTCGCGAAGCCGCGACTCGTGCAGCCCGACGTATCGCCGCGAGGCGTCTCGTGGCCGGGGATCGCGGTGATGGTCACCGCCGTCGCCACCGGCTTCGCCTTGCGGTGGCTCAACGGCGACCTGTTTCCCTACCTCGCGCTCGCGCTGATCTTCGGCGGCATCACCTACTGGGCGCTGCGCGACCGGTCATGGCTGTCGGCGGTGTTGCGCCTGCCGGTCTGGTACCCGATCTCGCGCCTGTCCTACAGCATGTATCTCAATCACTGGTGGGTCTGGCCGCGGTCCAGCGAGGCGATCGTGCGCGGGGTGCAGGGCATCACGGCCAATCCCACCGTCGTATTCATGGTCTCGATGCTGATCGGGACGATGCTTTCCGTCGCCATCGCGGTGGTGATGTTCGTCTGCGTCGAGTATCCGTTCCTGCTCCTGCGCGACAAGGTGATCTTCCCCAAGTCCGCTGCGAAGCGCTTGCCCCCGATGCCCTACGTGCAGCCGGAGCGCGCGGTCCATACGGGCACCGCCGAGCAGCTACGCCATGGGTGACGCGCCGCCGATTCCCTCGAGCTTTTCGGCAGTGATCTTCATGCTCCCGGCCCGGAAGTGTGAGAGATCGGTGTTTCGCCGTCCCATCGGGGTGTCACGCTTGAGCCAATCTCGCAGGGAGAACCAGGCGTCGTAGAGCCTCGTACGTGCAGCGATCGCCGCACCTCGGCTCGCCGCCTCCGTCTGGTAGCCGAGCAAGCGCAAGGTCGGCGCCAGCAGCGCATCCACGTCGTGCGCATCCTGTGCGCTCAGCTGCGTGCGCCAGCGATCACGGAATCCGTCAGCCGCCCCGGGGAATGACGTATTCGGGCGACCAACCGATCCGATGCCGACCCGCGTGATCGCTTCCCAATCGAGACGGTGCTCCAGGAAAGTCTCGAGTTCGCGCATCGTCTCCTCGGGCGCATCCACGAGTGCCTCGTAGCGCACCTCCCGGTAGCACGCGCCGACGCGCGCGCCTTCGGCACGCCCCTGCCGCACGATCCAGTCCCAGTAGACGGCCGCCGCGAGCACCGGGCGGTCGCGATCCATGGCGAGCGGGCGAATCCAGCCTTGCTTCTCGAGCGACGCCGCCACGTCGCGCCCGTCGCGAATCACGTGGATGAAGAGGGCACCCGGGATCTGTGCGCGGATCTCCTGCATGTGCAGCACGTGTGCGGGCGTTGTCTCGGCCCAGCGCTGCGCCCCCTGCTGCGCGGTCATCAAGGCCATCACGATGCGCAGGAAGTCGCCGGCATTGTGCACCTGCCCGTCCGTCGCGCTGCGGACCGCGTCCGCCGACAGGCCGCTCAGGGTGTGACAATCGGAGGCGAGCCACACGTCCAAGGCGTCGTGGACATCGGCGGGGCGGCGGAGCTGCCCGAATCGCGGCGCGAGCGAATTGAAGATGTGGGTCTCGGCGCGGTAGCGCGTGAAGCCACCCGCGGAGAGCAACATGTGGTAGAGCAACGTCGTCCCCGACCGGGGGGAGCCAACCACGAAGACGGGTGCTGCTGCGCGAGACTCGGGCAATGCTCGGAGTGGGGGCGGGTGGATGCCCTAACCTAGGGGATCACGACCAGCCGCGCGATGGCCCGCACGCGCGCCTCATCGGCACCCAGACTCGGAATCAGGCGCGCCTCGTCGAGCGAGCCAACGAAGGTGGTCCCGATGGGATAGCCGCTCGGGCGCTGTGTCGTGATGACGACGATGTCCTTGAACTCGACCGGTGTCCGCACGTTGTTGAGCGACTTGGCCCCTTCGCCCGAGATGGACGAGAACATGCCGTAGCGACCACGCGTGACGATGTTGTGCGTGAAGCTGAAGCCGGTGGTGGCGGGGGTACTGCCGATGTTCAGGAACTGCCCCAGGGTCGACGAACTCGTAGTGAACGAGTTGTTGCGGATGGTGAGTTGCGAGAGGTTCTGGAGGAGCTGGATGATGCGCCCGTCGCCGGTGAACGGCGCGATCGCAATGTCCTCCATGACGTTCTGTTCGATCAGAATCCGTGACATCAGTTCGCCAACCGGATACGGATTGCTTCCCTCCCGCCCCGTGAGGTTGAAGCCCGCGCCGACGTTCCGGATCAGGTTGTAGCGAAAGGTGATGTCGCGCGACGTGCACCAGGTACAGCGCCCGCCCTGGTTGGCGCTCTTGAGCACGAAGGCGTAGCCCACCTGCGCGTCTGCCCATGATCCGTCGAAGACGTTTTCCTCCACCAAGAGGCGCTGGACGTTCTTCGTCTCGAGGAGATTCTTCTTCGTCCACGTCATCCGCCACTCGACGGGCGTATACACATGATTGCGGCGGACGATGATGTCACTGGGGATCAGACCCGGAATGGCCGGATCGGAGCCGCCGAACATCACGTTCTCGCCCGCGCCATACAGCGCGTTGTTCTCGATGCGGAAGGGACCGGGCCCGTTCCATCCAGCGATGGCCTGCGAGTCGTAGCCCTTGAGGTGACACTCGTCGAGATACGAGTTCACGATCGCCGTCCGCGCCGAGTTGAGGGCGACGCAGCGACTCGTCCCGACGTTGGCATGCGCATGAATGTAGACGCGATCGAGCACCAGGTCGCTCGGCACGAGGGCGAGCGAATTCTGTCGTCCCGAACCATCACCGAGGAGGACGAGACCGTAGTTGATGCTCGAGAATCCGGGAGCGATGGTGAGTTCGAGTCCGGTGATCCACCACCCGCTCGCCCCGCTCGCGGTCTGCAGCGCCGCAGTTGCACCGGAGGTGGCAAGTCGCGGCATCATCGCGGCGTCTGCCGGTCCCACCCGCGTCCCGAATGGAGGCAGCGACGACTGGCGCTCGGATCGAACGAGGATCCAGCCGTCTTCGGCGCTCCCCGGCTTGGCCGGCAGTGTGAAGGTGCCCGTGAAGACGGCGCCGGCCTGCAGCACCAACTCGTCGCCACGATGCGCGGCATCGAGCGCGCGCTGTAGATCGTCTCCCGCGCGCACCGTGATGCTGTGCCCCGTCACGACCGGATACGTCGCAACGACAGAATCACGCAAGGCATTTGGAAGTTGGACGAGCGCCGGCACGTACGCCGAATCCGTCGGGGGCCTGGTGGTCGTGTCGGTAACGCTGAGCCGCGCCGAGCCGCCGACCTGATCGACCGTCCCGACGATCGTGGCGCTGCCTACGCCCACCGCGGTCACGAGTCCCACAGCGGAAACCGTCGCCACCGCCGCAATCGGGTTGGCCGTCCACGTCACGGTCTTCCCGGGGAGCAACGCGCCGGTCGAGTCCAACGCTTGAAAGCGAGCGTTGGTCGATCCACCGAGGGGAATGTTCGCCTCATCGAGCGTCACGACGACCTTCGCCACCACGGCCGCACGCGCGACGGGGGCCGCGACGACGTCGAGCGTAGCAATGCCTACGACGCCATCCGCAGCCGCGCGAACGGTGGCCATACCGGGCGCGAGCGCCGTCACGCGGCCGTCGGCCGCGATGGTAGCGACGCTCGTCCCGTCCGAGATCTCCCATGTCACCGGACGCGCCGATACCGCATCGTCGAGCGCGTCGAGCAGCACGGCGCGCGCCGCCGTCGACGATCCGGCGAGCAGCGTGGTCGAGTCGAGCGACACGAGAATGTGCGCCAATGCCGGAGCGGGGCGCACGACGATCGCGTCCTCCCCTCGGATTCCGTCGATGCGGGCGACGATGACCGCCACGCCCGGTGCGAGCGTCGTAATCTTGCCGCTATCAGAAACGGTGGCAACCCCTGGATTCCCCTCGACCGACCAGACCGCCGTCCCACGACCGGTCGTCGCATCTCCCGCGGCGTCGAGCGGAATCGCCGTCGCCTGCGCGGTGCTTCCGACGCGCACGTAGGAGGAATCGAAGGTCACGAGCACGGCGCTCGGCTGCACGATCGGCGCGGGCGCCAGCGGCTGTATCGGTTTCGACGCAACCTCCGCCGTGCCGCAGGCACCCGTCAGCATCGCCAGGCCGACGACGGAAGTGACGCTGATCGTACGTTTGAGCCGCATCGTCGCGAACTGGGCCGGAGAGTGGCTGAGGATGACCGATCGATAGCGCGCGCCCGGTAGCTGTCACCAGCAGGTCGCGGATGCCGCTCACACCAAAACGTTGTAACGTCGCGCCCTAAAGTACCATTCCCGGCGCAGTCGGCAATCGCAGTGTGGGGGCACGGGTGCAAAATCTTCTGGTTGCCGTGCGTCCGGTCACAGTTGCAGCGGACCCGACGGGACCTATCGCCTCGACCGCGCCAGGAAGTCGTCGTAGAGCGCCTCGAGTCGTCGCACCACGGCGCTGGCGTGGAACTCCGACCGTGCGCGTCGCGCCCCGGCGGCCCCCATCGCCGCGCGGAGGGCGGGGTCTCGCAGCAGCGCGACGATCCGGTCGGCCAGCGCCTCGGGCGACCCCGGGGGGACCAGGAACCCGGTCTCACCGTCGACGACGACGTCAGGGACGCCGCCAACCGCAGTCGCCACCAGCGGACGCCCGGCTGCCATCCCCTCCACGATCGAGTTCGGGAACCCTTCCCCGCGCGACGAGAGCACGGAGACGTCAAAGAGCCAGTGCATGGTGGGGCGCTGCGGACGGCGTCCCGCGAACGTGACGCGTTCGCGCACGCCGAGCGACGTCGCGAGCGCCTCGAGCGCCCGCCGGTCCTCGCCGTCGCCGACGAGGACGAGCCGCGCTCGCCCCCGCTCGGCGAGCACGCGCGGAAGGGCGCGCAGGAGGGTCGACTGGTCCTTGATGGCATGAAGGTTGGCGATGATCCCGATGACCTCGTCGTCAGCCGCAATGCCGCAGTCCGCCCGCCAGCCGGCCAGCACCGCTTCGCCGGGAGCTTCGAACGCGTAGTCCTCGACGAAGTTCGGAATCACCACGACACGTGCGCGCGCCATTCCTTCTTCGACCACCAGCCGTCCGACCGCCTCCGAATTCGCCAGCACCCGGTGGGCGAGGTGATACGTGGCCCGATTGAGTGTGAGGTACACGGCGCGATTGGCCGCATGCCACCATCTGCGGCTGGCAATCACCATCGGGACGCGCGCCATTCTGGCGCACGGGACGGCGAAGATGTTCGAGTAGATGTCATGCGCATGCACGACATCGATGTGCGCCTCGCGCAGGTGTCGCACGAGCCGGCGGGCCGAACGCAGCATCTGCAGGCTGAAGAAGCCCTGCAGCGGGAAGACGTGAATCGGGATGCCTGCATCACGGACGCGGGCTGCCAGCGGTCCACGATCCGACAGTGCGATGAAGGAGAGGTCGAACCGGGTGCGGTCGACTTGCTCGGCGGTCCGCACCGCGTTCAGTTCGGTCCCCCCCAGCTCGAACGAGTCGAGGCAGTACGCGACGCGGGTGCGTCGGGGCGCGCCAGTCATCGGCGGCACGCGCCCGCCGGCGCCGCCCTCCTCGACGGGCGTGGCACCTACCAGCAGATCCCCTCGTAGGTCGTGCCATCCGAGACACGATCTCCGAAGATGCGCACGAGGTCCACGACGCGATGGTCGGGACGGAGGCGAGGCTCGATCTCGCGGAATTCGGCCGAACCATTCCCGATGACCACGACGTCCGATGCCGCGAGCACGTCGTCGACGGACGCGCGCATCAGCTCCCAGATATGCGGGATCTCGCGCTCGATGTACTCACGGTTGGAGCCGATGATGCTCGCACTTCGTACTTCGCGATCGTAGATCGTTACCTCGAATCCCTTCCCGATGAGCGTCTCGATCAGCGAGACCATCGGCGACTCGCGCAGGTCATCGGTCCCGGACTTGAAGGCGAGGCCGAGCACGCCGACCCGCTTGCGTCCGGCGGCCGACACGAGGTCGAAGGCGCGCCCGATTTGCAGCTGGTTGCTCGCCAGCGTCGCGGCGAGCACCGGCGTCTCGATGTCCAGCGTGCGGGCGCGGTAGGCGATCCCGCGCAGGTCCTTCGGCAGGCATGAACCGCCGAAGGCGAAGCCCGGCTTGAGGTAGGCCGGGGAGACGTTGAGCTTCGTGTCGAGGCAGAAGAGGCGCATGACCTCGTGGCTGTCCACACCTAACGACTTGGAGACGTTCCCGATCTCGTTCGCGAAGGCGACCTTGAGCCCGTGATAGCAGTTGCAGGCATACTTCAGCATCTCCGCCACACCGGTCGCGACGGCGTGGAAGGGGGCATGGATCCCCTCGTAGAGCGCGCGCACTGCTTCCACCGTCCGCTCGTCCTCAGTGCCGATGACGGTGAACGGTGGATCGTAGAAGTCCTTGATCGACGTCCCTTCGCGCAGGAACTCCGGGTTCATGCCGACGCCGAAGTCGTCGTAGGCTCGAAGTCCCGAGCTGCGCTCGAGCGCCGGGACGGCGACGCCGTGTGTACTCCCCGGAAGGACGGTGCTGCGGATGATCACCGTGTGACGGGTCGACTTCTCCTTGAGCGCCGCGCCGATCTGTTCGCAGACGCGCTCCACGTACCCGAGGTCGAGCGCACCATTCGGCTTGCTCGGCGTTCCCACGCAGACGAGCGAGATGTCGGTCGCCATGACGGCGTCGCGCACGTCGGTCGTGGCGCGCATGCGCCCACCGGCGCGCATCTCGGCGACGAGTTCCCCGATCCCGTTTTCGACGATCGTGGAGATCCCCTGATTGATCATGTCGACCTTGGACGGGTTCACGTCCACGCCGACCACCTCGTGTCCTTCCTTGGCAAAACACGCGGCCGAGACACAGCCGACGTAGCCCAAACCGAAAACGCTGATGCGTGATGTCATGAGTATGGAGTCGTGGAAAGCGTCAAGCGGCGCGCCCGGCCGGGGAACGGCGGTGCGCCTGCTCGACGGTCGTGACGCAGGCTGTCGCGAAGTACTCGGTGACGCGTTGCCACCCGAACTGCTCACGCACCTGCCGTGCCGCGGCCGCGCCGAGCGTGGCGCCGACGGCGGGATCGCGCAGCAACGTGACGATGGCTGCCGCGAAGCCCGGGGCGTCATCGGCAATGCGGATGTCGACGCCATCGGCGACCGGCAGTCCCTCGGCGCCAATGGTCGTGGAGACGATCGGGCGTTCCATGGCCATCGCCTCGAAGATCTTGAGCCGCGTCCCGCCACCGACGCGCAACGGCACGATGATCGCCCCGGCGCGCTCGAGAAAGGGACGAATATCAGGAACGGTGCCGGTCACGACGATGCCCGGGGCCACGCCGGCCAGGGCGCGCACACCGGCGGTCGGGTTGCGCCCGACGATCGACAGGGTGGCATCGGGTACGTCTCGTCGCACCAGCGGGAGGATGTCGTGCACAAACCAGGCGATCCCGTCTTCGTTAGGCATCCAGTCCATGCTCCCGGTGAACGCGATCTCGTGCGGCTGCAACGCGACCCTTCCCGAGGGGCGGAAGAAGTCGGTGTCGACGCCGGTCGGCACGTCGCTCACCGAGTCCACGCCGTAGCCCTCGCGAAAGATGTCACGATCGGCCTCCGACACGGCGATCACGTGATCAAAGCGACGGCACTCGTCGCGCTCGAATCCCCGCATGCGCCGCCACTGCTCCCGCATGTACGCCTTCTTCACCGGATGTTGGGCGACCGCGGCGTGACGCTCCCAGATCGCGGCCTCCACGTTGTGCTGAAACAGCAGCGTCGGGACGCCGAGGTCGCTGGGGACGTTGATCGACGGCGTGAGGAAGTCGCAGATCACGAGGTCGACGTGCCGCTCCCGCACGGCGCGCCGGATCGCCTCGCGCATCCGCGAAGACCGATAGCGCGCCACGGCGTACGGCAGCGTCGAGAGGACATTGCGCGCGAGGTCGGCATAAAACGCGGTCGTCCCCTTCGGCGGCGCGGAGAAGGGGATGCGGATCAGGTTGTGGCAGTACTCGTCCGCGCGCGCCTCGGCGTCCGGGGCGGCGCTGCCGTCATCGAGCGTCAGGTAGGTGACCTGGTGCAGCGACTTGAGGTGCTTGAGGGTCTGGTATGTGCGGATCTTCCCGCCCTTGTCGACGGGGTGCAGAAGTTCGGTCTTGAGCCAGAGAATGTGCATGACGTGACGTGAGACGCTCAGGCGGCGAGCGAGATGGACTCGACTGGCTCTCCGTCGAGGAAGATGCGCTGCCAGATCTCGAGGTTGACGAGCGCCCAGAGCCGTTGGTCATGCTTCTGCTCGCCGCGCATGTGACGGTCTGCCATGCTCGCGATGGCGTTCATGTCGAACAGTCCGCGCGCCGCCGCGCGCGGCGAGAGCACGTATTCGTCGATCACGTGGCGGAAGGCACCGGCGAACCAGGCCCCAACCGGCACGGGAAATCCCATCTTCTTGCGGCTGAGGATCTCCGGTGGGAGCGACGACTGCATGGCCTGTCGAAGAATGTACTTGGTGGTCACCCCGCGCAGCTTCATCCGGAGGGGGAGCGCCGCCGCGAACTCGACGAGCGGGTGGTCGAGAAACGGGACCCGGCTCTCGATCGACGCGGCCATGCTCATCTGGTCCTGCTTCATCAACAGCTCGTGCAGGTACGTCTTGCAGTCGGTGTAGAGCAGGCGATTGAGAAGCGCCTGGGCGTTCGTACGCGCGAGGGCCGCGTGGTGTGCCGCGTACGGATCGATCCCGGCCAGGCGCTCGCGCATCGCGGGGGAGAGCACTTCCGCCTGCCGCGCGCGACCGAAGACGGCGAAGTTGTCGAAGTAGATCGTGTCGAGATCGCTGGGGAGGTAGAGGAACGTCCGCTCGAGCTTGCGTCGCAGCGTGGTCGCGAGGGGCAGTGCATCGATGCCGTCGCGCACCGCCGCGCGCAGCGCCCCCGGCGCCAGCGACTCGTAGCGCGAGCCAAAACGCGAATTGAAGATCGTCACCCGGTACCGGTTGTAGCCGGCGAGCGTCTCATCGCTTCCCTCCCCTGTCAGCACCACCTTCACGCGCTCGGCCGCCAGGCGCGAGACGAAGTTGAGGGCGATGCTCGACGGATGCGCGATCGGCTCGTCCTCGTGCCAGACAAGTCGCGGGAGTGCGCCAAAGAAGTCCTGCGGGCTCACGACGACCTCGTGATGATCCGTCTTGTAGCGATCGGAGACGAGCCGTGCGTAGGACAGTTCGTTCGCCTCGCGCTCGGCGAAGGCGACCGAGAACGTCTGGATCGGTTCGTCGACCATCTGGCTCATGACGGCGGTGATCGCCGCGGAATCGATGCCGCCGGAGAGGAACATCCCCAGGGGGACGTCGGCCATGAGGCGCATGCGCACCGCCTCCCGGAATCGCTCGTGATATTCCTCCACCAGCGATGCCTCGCTCCGATCGTCGAGCGAGCCCTCGGCGAAGGTGAGGTCCCAGTACGGGGCGATCGTGATCGCGCCGTCCTTCCACACGAGCGAGTGACCGGCGGGGAGTCGCCGGATCCCCGCATACATCGTCTCGTCGCCCGAGGGGGCGTAGTTGGCCAGGAGGTCGGGGAGCGCGGCCGCGTTCAATTCGGCGCGTATCTCTCCCGACGCGAGAATGGCCTTGATCTCGGACCCGAAGAGGAGCGTGCCATCGGCGAGCTGCGCGTAGTAGAGCGGCTTCACGCCGAAGCGATCGCGCGCGAGGAAGAGTTCCCGCTCCGTGCGATCCCAGATGGCCACGGCGAACATCCCGCGCAAGTGCGTGGGGAGCGACTTCCCGAAGCGTTCGTACAGGTGCAACACGGTCTCTGTATCGCAATGCGTGCGATACTGCACCCCGTCGGCTTGCAGCTGCGGCATCAGCTCCGGGTGGTTGTAGACCTCGCCGTTGTAGACCAGATGGTAGCGTCCATCCTCCGACGACATCGGCTGCGCACCGTGGACGACGTCGACGATGCTCAGCCGCCGGTGCCCGAGCGCGACACCCGGATCGAGGAAGACACCCTCGCCATCCGGGCCGCGGTGTCGGATGCTGTCGCACATCCGCACCACCAGGTCGCGATGCGCGGTGCGCGAGCTTCCGGGCCCGACGACGATTCCGCAGATGCCACACATGAGGCGTCGATCTCTCGCGTTAGGGTTTGGTGCCACGTACGGGGGGCGGACCCGGGCGCGCATCGGAGCGTGCCACGCGCCAGCCGTCGCGCTCGCGCACGGCGCTCACGACCCCGCCCTCCGGATCCGCCAACCGCGCACCGTCGAGCTCCACCATGGTGCCGCCGATCGTGAACAGGGACTCTACCACGCCATCTGACGCACGGCGGCGCACCCACGCCACACGCGCGTCGGTCCGGACGCCATCTACCACTTCCTGTGCATCGAAGATCACCACATCCTCGACGGCACCTGCCCCGAGTCGCACCACGTCACGACCATCCGAGCGGTCATGGGCGAGTCGCCACGGAATCCCGGCCCCTCGCGTGATGGCGAAGGTGACGGCGGTGCGCCCGCTCCCCAGTGCCGGGAATACGAAACGCGCGCGCCGCGCGGTGTCGCGCGCACCATAGCGTCGGGACGCGACACCATCGTCGACGACCCAGCGACCCCCGGCCCCGAGCGCACGCACCGTCGCGACGCGACGTCCGTCGTCGCTGACCCGCAGCGTGTCCCCCGTCACCGCGAGATCCAGTCCCGCGGCCGCCTGGAACGTTGCAGTCGCCTCGTGGTCCTCCCCTCCTTCCCCTTCAATCACATCGCGCACCAGCCACCACCCGCCGCGGGCGGCGAGGATGAGGCGCCGGTGCCGTGCCGGCGACGGCAGCCGAAGATACCCGTCGTGGTGTCCCTCGAAGAGCGCCCCTGCCGGCGACGTGTGCCACGCATCCAGGACACCCCCGGTCATCTGCGCCCAGCGAAACGGGCCGGCCGACTCGGACGACGACCGTCCGTCCAGGGAGACCGTGTTGTGCACCTGCGACGAACGCATGAGGTCCCGCTCGGCCGGCGACGTCGTGTAGCTGACGGTTCCGGCATCGACAAAGACGGGGCAGTCGCCGATCGCGAGGTCGAAGGCGAGCGTGTCCGCATGGGCGTGGCCGCCGCTCGCCGCGCCTAACGGCCCGCAGTCAATGGTCATGACCGACGCATCGTGCTCCCACCCGTCGCGCATGACGAAAAAGCCCCCATCGCGAAAGGCGCGCGCCGACTCGGCCGGTGGATGCGCGTGAATCTCGTCGAGTCGCGCCACGCCGGCGCGGCCGAGCAACCACGCGACTTCGTCGGTGGGGGCACCGGCGGCATACGCGAGCTCCGCGTCGCCTGCCAGCGCGGCGACGGCGGCGACGGGCGAACGCGCGTCGTCGCCAGGGCGCGCATCGAGGAAGAGCAGCCGTCCACCGTCCTCGTCGCCGAAGAGCGGGATCGTTCCGTCGGCGCGGGTGCTCCAGGCCAGGAAGCCCGCCAGGCGCACGAGCGCGTCGTCTACACCGCCTGTGCCGGGCAATCCGTGCGCCACGGCGAGCACGCGGGCGTGCAGGTAGATGTCGAGGGTGTAGCGATGGTAGTACGTCGCCTGTTCGAAGTACGACCCATCGGCGCGGACGTGGCGCGGTAACTGTTCCCGCAGGATCGCCCACCCCCGATCCCGCCAACGGGCAGACGCCGACAGCTCGGGGAGCTGCGTCCCGAGGTAGAGGAGGCCGAGTGCCTCGCCGGTGAGGTGCGTGTTCGGACTGAACCAGGTCGAGAGGTAACGCTCGAGGTGCCGGCCGCTGACCTCCATCGCCTTGAGCCACCGCAGCAGGAGCGGCGATGCGAAGGAGGGGGCACGGCTCAGCAGGCGCATCGCCCACAGCCAGGCAATCGCACGGTAGGCCACCTCGAGGCTGCTGGCCCAGTTCACGCCCTGCTTCGGGGGATTGGCATCGAGCCAGTCGGTCAACAGCTGCGCAGCGCGCGTCGCGTACGCCTCACGTCCGGTGAGCGCGAAGGCCATCCCCAGCGTGACGAGGAACTGATGACGGTTGAGCTCCCAGACAAGCTTGTGGTCGCCGGCCACGGCCGGGTCGAGATAGTCGATCCGGCTCCAGTGCAGGTCGGGCGCGGAGACGTTCCGGAGGTAGTCGCGGCTCCAGTCGACGGGATCGGCGATGCGCAACGGCGCGTGCCCCAGGAGCGCAAAGCGTCCGGCGACGATGTCGTCGGCGGCGCGCGTCACGTCGGCGACGCGCGCCGGCCATCGCTCGCGCAGGAGTGCCAGCGTCCCCGGGAGCTCGTCCACGCCGGGGAAGAACGGGGGGCGCGGACCATGCCGGACCGCGCGCGTCAGCTGCACGAGCGCGCGGTCCTGCAGTTCGGGATGCAGGCGCCGGCTGAACGCGGTGTCCGATGCCTCGCCCCGGTCGCGCCAACCGGCGCGTTCGATCCACTGCGCCACGCGCTGGCCCACGCGCTCGCGCAGTTCCGCGGACGAGCGGCCCCGGAGCTTCGCCGCCAGCTGCATGGCACGCATCCTCAGGCTGCTCCCGGCTGCGGCGCGGCACGCCCCGGAGCCGCGGCATCCTGCGCCCGTGCGTACAGCTGCAACCACGCGTCCCGCACGGCTGGCCACACGTAGAGCGCGAGACACTCCTGGCGTGCGCGCTGCGTGATCCGCTCCACCAGCGCCGGATCACGGAGCAGACGCAGCGCCTGCTCCGCGAGCGCCGCGTCATCGCCGGCCGGCACCATCAGCCCCGTCGCGTCGTGCCGTACGAGGTACGGAATCCCGCCGGCATCGGTCGTCACCACCGGGAGCCCGGCCGCGTACGCCTCGAGGATCGAGCTGGGCATGTTGTCGATGTCGGGCGAATTCAGGTACACGTCGGCCGCGTTGTACAGCGCCGGCATGGCATCGGGCGCGACCCGTCCGACAAATTGCACCTGCCGGAGCCCCAGCTCGGCCACCAGCTGTTCGAGCGCCGCTCGTTCGCTCCCGTCGCCGGCGATGACCAACGCCGCCTCGGGAAGCTGCACCTGGATTCGCGCGAACGCACGAATGGTGCAGGCCACGTTGTAGAGCTTTTCGAGGTTGCGATTCGAGAGGAAGCGCGGCTGCAGCGTGGCACGCGCACGATACGTGATGCGCTCCGTTTCGATGAAGTTGAAGACGGCGCTCGCCACGAGTCCGTGTCGGGCGAAGACCTCCTCGAGGTAACCCGACGGGACCGCGATCTGGTGCGCCAGCCCCGCGAACTTCAACGCCGACCGCCAGCGCGCGAGGTGATCGTCCGCCTCCCCGCTATGGTAGTTGAGGACCACGGCCTTGCCGTACAGGCGACCGACCAGCATCGCCGGGACCGGCGCCAGCAGGTACGACCAGTACGACGCCGAGAATGCATGCACGACGTCTACCCGCCGCAGTCGCGCGAGCAGCGTCGCGACGTACGCAATCGACGTCGCCACGGTACGGACGTACCTGACCCGCTGCAGCAGGCGCAGCGGCCCGGGAAGGCGCGGATTCACGGCGATGAACGACACCTCGACTCCCGGCGTGTCGCGGAAACGCGCGAGCAGGCGATCCAGGATGATCGACTGCCCCCCCACAATGTCGAGCGATGGGCCGACGAGACAGACGCGCAACGGCGATCGCGCCGCACCCCGAGCCTCGTGTGTCCTCGTGGACGCGTTCATGCGAAGACCGACGCCCCCGAACCGCGCCGCGTGCGACGCGGGAGCAGCTCCGCCACTCCGCTCGACCATGCCTCGAACGTAAGGTCCGACAACCCCATCGTATCGACCAGTCGAGGGAGCAGCAGCGATGGGCTCTCCACGGTTGCCATGCCCGGATCACACGTGGTCGCGCTGAGCACGTTCGCGTCGCGCAACCAGCGCAGGTACATCTCTCGGTACACGCCACTCGGATAGCAGAAATGATTCGCCGTGCGGTGCGTCAGCGTCTCGATGCGTTGCCGGTTGTCGTCGATCTCGCGCGCAAATTCCGCAGCGTCGTCGGGCGTGCGATGCCGATGCGTGTGCAGTTGAAAGTCGATCCCGCGCGCGGCCAATTCGGCGATTTCCGCCGGCGTCATGAGGTGGAGAATTCGCGTCGCGCGTAAGGCCGCGATGTCAACGTCGAGCAGGTCGGCGAGCGACTCGAGCAGTGCATCCTTCCGCTCGGCGTCGAGCGAGTCACGCTGCGCCAGATCCATCAGCGCGACGTGGACGGCATCGCGCACGGAGCCTTGCGAAAGATCCTGCGCACCTTCCAGCGCCACCAGCGACGAGAGATCTATCCGGCGCGTGCGTGCCTTCCACAGGAGATACGAGGCGAACGTGTCGAAGACCGGGCGGTTGTTCTCGGCGTAGTACGTCGTCTGGTAGACCGTCGCAGGGAGCGACAGCTCTTCGAGGACGGGCCACGCCCGTGCGTAGAAATCGAAGGCACCATCGTCCACCGTGATCGCCACCGCCGCGTTCGGAAGCGTGCCATCGTGCAGCCGGCGCAGTCCCTCATCGAGCGAGAGCACCTGGTTGCTCCGCGCCAACGCAGCGAGTCGACGGCGAAAGACGTCCTGCCGCATGTAGAGCGCTGGATTCCACTCATGCTCGTCGTCGATCGAGATCCCGTGATAGCACAGGATGAGGAGTCGACGCCGGCGCCAGCCCGACTGCCGCACGAGCGACATGACCCCGGCCTGCCGCGCAAGTCGGAAGATGCCATCCTTGACCGTCGAAACGAGGGTCATGTGGCGGGAGACGAGTCGCGTAGTGGCCGCATGCCGGGGAAACCTAACGACTCCACACGTCCCAGTGGCCGCGCAGTCCGTTGACGGTCGCGCGCAACACTGCCCCCTGCATCGCGATCGCCATGGAGGCTGCGCGCCGTAGCCGAGGCACGGTCGCGACCGCCAGGAGTACGACCGCCAGCAGGGCGACCAGCACGCCGGTGCCCGCCCACGGTGAGAGCCCCGCCCCGCCGCTCGCCAGCCACGCCGCTCCTGCCAGCGCTCCCATCACCAACAGGTAGGGAGTGACCAGGCGCAGCAGCTTGTGAAAGAGGAACTGCAGCCAGATGGGATTCCGCCACGGGACCAGGACCGCAGGGAGCCAGGCGCAAAGTTGGAGCACCCCGGTGAGCGTGCGCGCCTTGCGCCGGAACTCCTGCCCCGGCGGGAAGCGACGATCGTCATAGGCGGTCGCCGTTGGCTCGAAGCCCACGCGGTATCCACGCAGCACGAGGTGCATCGGACCGTAGACGTCGTCGAGGATCACGCCGGCGGGCAGCGGATCCCAGCATTCGCGACGCATCGCGTACACAGCGCCGGTCACTCCCACCGCAGAGTGGAGACGCGCCTCCGCGGCCCGAAGTCGCCGCTCCAGGATCCAGTATCGTTCGGCGAGCGTCGCCGGAACCCCGTCCCGCCCGATCTGCAGGGCACCCGAGACCGCGCCGAGCGCCGGATCGGCCAGTGCGTCGACCAGACGGCGGATGGTTGGCGGATCGAAGCGTTGCGCGGCATCGGTAAAAACGAGCGTGGAACCGGTCGCGGCACGAACGCCGGCGTTCAGCGTCGCCGCCTTTCCCCCAGGTTCGTCTCCCTCCACCACGTGGACTCGCGGGTCCAGGTCGCCGAACGAGTGCGGACGCATCGCCCCCTTCCGATCGAGTGCTACCACGACGTCGAGTCGGTCGGCCGGATAATCGGCGGACAGGAGGTCGCGCACTCGCGCCTCGACCACCTCTGGGGAATCGAGGGTGGCCAGCACGACCGTCACGGGCGGCAGCACGTTGGCCACCCACGGCTGACGACGACCCACTATCGCCGCGAGCGCGGCGATCACGAGTGGATACCCGAACCAGATACCGACGACGGCGACAGCGCACGCGACCGCGAGAGTGAACACGTCCTCTTGGGCTTCCTGAGGTGAATTTTCGAGCGAGGGCGAGCACGTCACCCTCCTGCCGAGACGTCCGACTGAAGGGTGCCGCAACGGCAACGCGGGCTCACACTTGGGAAACCCGAATTGCGCAGCATGTCAGACGGTCGACGTCGGGTCATCGTGCTCCCATGAGCAAGACGGATTCCGTTCTCGCAGGACTTG
>JBDTUA010000060.1:0-19442 GCA_040007995.1 Gemmatimonadota bacterium
GGAGCCCATGATCGTCCACTGATTCCAGAACAGGCGCCGCACATCGGTCTGTACCATCGGGCCGGACGTGCCCCCACAGGTCACGAGACGCCCGCGCTTTCCCAGCGCGCCTAACGACTGGCTCCACGTCTTCTCCCCGACGCTGTCGATCACGACGTCCATTCCACGCTTTCCCGTCCGCGTCCGGATTTCCTTTCCGACATCCAGCCGGGAATGATTGAGTAGATGATCCGCGCCGAGTGCCTGGGCGCGCGCGAGCTTATCATCGCTCCCGGAGGTGACCCACACGCGCGCTCCGACCGACTTGCAGATCTGCAGCGCCGCCAACGCGACGCCGCCACCAATCCCCCAGATCAGGACCTCTTCCCCAGCGCGCACTCGTGCCTTGGACATCACCATGCGCCAAGCAGTCAGTGCAGCCAGGGGAAACGCTGCCGCCTCCGTCATCGGAATCGAAGCCGGGATGGCCACGACGTTGCACTCGGGAACGACGACCATCTTGCAAATCGTCCCGGGAAAGTGCTCGCCGAGGATCCCGTACTGCAGGCAGAGCGGGGCGTCGCCGGAGAGGCAGTATTCGCACACCCGGCAACTCATCCCCGGGTTGAGGACGACGTGATCGCCCACCCGCACCGACGAAACCCCTTCCCCGATCGACTCCACCACCCCCGCCCCGTCGGAGCCTACGATCCACGGTGGGGTGATGGTGATGTGAGGCAGCCCGCCCAGCATCCAGAGATCGATCCGGTTCAGCGCCGCCGCCTTCATCCTCACCCGCACGTCGGTCGGGGAGCGCAGGACAGGAGCGGGGAGGTCGTCGCGGACGACGAGCTGCTCGATTCCACCGTGGGCCGACAGGGTCAGAGCGCGCACGTGTTCAGTAGTGAAGGGTGAGTGCATCCGATACATTCCGTCACGTTCGCTACCGGACATCGGGAGTTCCCGAAGGGTAGCGGTGCCACCCTCGTCATAGCCCGGATTCAGGCAATGCTCTCGATCAAAGTGCCCCCTCTTGGAGAGTCGATCGTCGAAGCCACCATTTCGCGGTGGCTGAAGAAGGAGGGGGACCGTGTGTCGTCGGGCGAGACGCTGGTGGAACTCGAGACCGACAAGGTAACGGTCGAAGTTCCGGCGTCGAAAGCGGGCGTGCTCGCGCGGGTGCTGAAGCACGAAGGGGACGTCGTCGCGGTGAACGACGTGCTCTGCGAGCTTGACGACGCGGCTGCTGCGGGTGACGGAGCGAGCGCGCCAGCCTCTTCGCCAGCCTCTTCGCCAGCCTCTTCGCCAGCCTCTTCGCCAGCCTCTTCGCCAGCCTCTTCGGCGGCACCGTCTGCGGCACCCTCGGCAGCGCCCGTCGCGAAGACGCCGGCGCCCGCTCCGGTTGCCGCCCCATCGTCGCCTGCCGCACCTACGCCGCACGACGGCGAGCCGCGCTCCTCACCCGCCGCGCGACGCGTCGCTACCGAGGAAGGGATCGACCTGTCTAGCGTCAGCGGAACGGGGCGCGGCGGTGTGGTCAGCAAGCCAGACGTTATCGAGCATATGGCGACGTCCACGACCAGAACGATGGCCGCCTCCCCGCCGGCCGCGACCGGGCCGTCAGCCGCGGCGACCGCTCCACCGAGCGCCCCACCGCCATCCGCACCGACACCTCCGCCAGCTTCGACGCCAACTCCGACGCCAGCTCCGACTCGAGCGCCGGCGCCATCCGGCGCCCGCGAGACACGGGAGAAGATGACGACGCGGCGTCGCCGCATAGCGGAGCACCTGCTGGAGTCGCAGCACTCCACCGCACATCTGACCACGTTCAACGAGATCGACCTGACCGCCGTCGAGTCGCTGCGCGCACGCATCAAGGAGCGCATCGAGAAGGAACACGGCGTCCGCCTCTCGATGATGCCGTTCTTCGTGAAGGCCGCGTGCCTGGCGCTCAAGCAGTTCCCCATGGTGAACGCAAAGGTCGACGGCGACCAGATTCAGTACCACCACTACGTGAACATGGGGATCGCGGTCGCGTCAGACGCCGGGCTCGTCGTCCCCAACCTGAAGGATGCCGACTCGATGACCCTGCTCGACATCGGGCGAAGCATCGTCACCGTCGCCAAGAAGGCGCGCGATGGCAAGTTGACGATGGATGACCTGACCGGCGGCACGTTCACGATCACGAATGGCGGCGTCTTCGGCTCACTCATCTCGACCCCCATCATCAACTATCCGCAGGTGGGAATACTCGGTCTGCACAAGACGCAGGACCGACCGATGGTGGTGAACGGGGAGATCGTGATTCGCCCGATGATGTACGTGGCGCTCTCCTACGACCACCGGATCGTCGACGGACAACAGGCGGTGCTCTTCCTCGTGAAGGTGAAGGAGTTGATGGAGGATCCCGCACTGATGGTGGTCGAGTAGGAAGAGACGAGAAGACGAGGATGTGCAGGGGGGCGGCTCGCAATCGGGAGTCGCCCCCTATTTCTCGTCTGCTCGTCTGCTCGTCTGCTGCCCCCAGTAAACCCTTTCAGCTTTCGCGACGTCCAAGAATTTGAGTCGAGCGAGCGACACATGAATCCAACGGCGCGCGGCGGCGTAGTGAGTACCACAGGAGAAAACCGCATGCCAAACGAATACGCCTTTACCCCGCTTCCCCCCTCGCGCCTCGAGGCGCGCATCCCCGCCGCACTCGGTGCGCTCACCGGAAACTGGCGCGGAGAAATGATCATCGACGGCAGCGGCGAGCGGGTGCCGTTCACCCTCTTGCGCGATCAGTCGAGTGACGCGGCGGTTGCCGGGCGCTTTCTCTTCTTCGCCACGCGAGACGTTCCGCCGACCGGCATGAAGCTGCTCGAAGCGGCCAGCTCGGTCTTCGTCGCACTCGTCGGACCCTACTACTGCCCACGCGAAAACGCGGACGTCATGACCGTCTTCGAAGGCGCGCGACGCGGCGAACAGCTCGAGGGCACGTTCTATACCCGCGTGCAGAACTGGCGCAACACGCTTCGCAGCGGGCAGTTCCGGGCCTCGCGCATAGGCAGCAGCACGCGCGCCGCCTAGCGGCGACCTGATGGGGCACCGCAGGGGATCGCGGTGTGGGGGCGGGTGTGGTCGCGACGAGCGGCCACACCCGCTTAGCTTGCGGGGACCCTCCTACCCCGAACCTTTCCTACCCGATGGCGAACGAACTCGTGTCCACCGATGTCGTGGTGATCGGTGGCGGCCCCGGCGGCTACGTCGCGGCCATTCGCGCCGCTCAGCTCGGCCTCTCCACGGTCTGCGTGGAGATGGACAAGACGCTCGGCGGGACCTGCGTCAACGTTGGCTGCATCCCGAGCAAGGCGCTGTTGCAGTCGTCGGAGCACTACGAATTCGCGCGCCTGCACGCGCATGAGCACGGCTTCGACTTCGATGGGCTTCGACTCGACCTGGCGCAGATGCTGAAGCGGAAGGACGAAGTCGTCGCCGCCAACACCCGCGGCGTGGAGTTCCTCTTCCGGAAGAACAAGGTCACGTGGGCTCGCGGCATGGGGACGCTGAAGCCGGGGAACGTGGTCGACGTCACCGGGGGCGACGGAAGCGTGACCAGCTATCAGGCGCGCGACGTCATCATCGCCACCGGATCGGTTCCGTCGGCCCTCCCGTTTCTCCCCTTCGATGAGCGTCGCGTACTGTCCAACATCGGTGCGCTGACGATACCTGAAGTTCCCCGCCATCTCGTCGTCATCGGCGGCGGCGTTATCGGACTCGAGTTAGGGTCGGTCTGGCGACGGCTCGGGGCGAAGGTCACGGTGGTGGAATTCATGCCGACGATCCTGCCGGGCAACGACGACGACATCATCAAGGAGGCCGACCGCATCTTCC
Source organism: Gemmatimonadota bacterium (assembly GCA_040007995.1). GTDB lineage: Bacteria > Gemmatimonadota > Gemmatimonadetes > Gemmatimonadales > Gemmatimonadaceae > SCN-70-22. Next base: position 3,853 of record JBDTUA010000060.1, read on the forward strand.
GTCGGCAGGGGCTTGAGCTGAAGGTCGGAACGAAGGTCACCGGCGCGACCATGGAGGAGGCGCGCGTCCTCGTGCATGTCGAGAAAGATGGCGCGACCGAATCGCTCGACGCGGACTACGTCCTCGTCTCAGTCGGCCGACGCCCGGCGCTGCACGGCGTGGATGCCGCCGCGTTAGGGCTGGGGGTGGATCCGCGGGGTGGGGTGATCGTCGATGACCAGATGCGCACGAACCTGCCGCACGTCTTCGCCATCGGCGACGTGGTCGGAGGCAAGTTGCTCGCGCACAAGGCGGAAGAGGAAGGCGTGGTTGCGGCGGAGGTGATCGCCGGCAAGCCGGCGCACATGCACTACCGCTCGATGCCGAGCGTGGTCTACACGTGGCCGGAGGTTGCGTGCGTGGGACTCACGGAGCAGGAGGTCAAGGCATCCGGGCGTCCGTACAAGACCGGGAAGTTTCCTTTCTCGGCCAACGGACGCGCTCGCACCATGGCCGAGACCAGTGGCTTCGTGAAGTTTGTCGCCGATGCGGAGACCGACGAATTGCTCGGCTGCCACATGATTGGCGCCAACGTTTCCGACCTGCTCGCCGAGGTGGTCCTGGCCTTCGAGTATCGCGGGTCGTCGGAGGACATCGGCATCACGGTGCATTCGCATCCCACGCTCTCGGAAGCGACGAAGGAAGCGGCGCTCGCGGTGCTGGGGCGTTCAATACACATGTAATTGAGAAGACGAGAAGGCGAGAAGATTGTGCTGCGATTTCGGACGGTTTTCTTTGATTGTGATTCCACGCTGTCATCCATCGAAGGGATTGACGAACTGGCGCACGCGCACCGGGATCAAGTGATCCCGCTGACCGAGGCGGCGATGCGCGGCGAGGTCTCCCTGGAATCGGTCTACGGGCGACGACTGGCGATCATTCGCCCCTCGCGCGGCGAGCTGGAGCGCATCGGCGCGCTCTATGTCGCGTCGCTCATTCCCGGCGCCACGGAGACGATCGCGTCTCTGCAGCGCCTCGGCGTCGAGGTGCACATCATCTCAGGGGGCCTGCGTCCCGCCGTGTTGCACGTGGCGAGGGTGCTCGGCGTGCCGGCGGGCCGGGTGCACGCGGTCGATATCCGCTTCGACGACGCGGGGGACTACGCCGGCTATGACGAGGACTCACCGCTGGCGCGACAGGGCGGCAAGCCGGCGCTGATCCAGGCGTTAGGCGCGGTCCCCCGCCCGAGCATGCTGGTCGGCGACGGCGCGACGGACCTCGAGGCGCGCAGCGCCGTCGATACCTTCGTCGCCTTTGCTGGCGTCGAAGCTCGCCCGCTCGTGGTCGCCGGCGCCGACGCAGTCATCCACGCGCGGTCGCTCCTCCCGGTGCTTGCGCTGGCACTTGGCGACGACGCGTCGTATCCCCGCGAGGTGCAGTCGCTCATCGACCAGGGGCAGTCGTTGCTCGACGTTCCGGTCTCCCTTTCACCCAGCAGGACGTCCCCATGAGTTCCGTGATCGATTCCACGCACGACGCATCCGACGACGCCGGAACGGGCCCCACGGTCATGGCCCCGCCGTTCGGTCGCTTCTTCCTTCCCGGGCCAACCGAAGTCCGCCATGATGTGCTCTTCGCCATGACGCGGCAGATGATCGGGCATCGCGGAAAGGACATCGAGGAGTTGATGGCGCGCGTCGCGCCGCGGCTGCAACGCGTCTTCCGGACCTCGCGTCCCGTCTATGCCGTGACGTCTTCCGCGACCGGCCTGATGGAAGGCGGAGTGCGGAATGCGGTGCGCGAGCGAGTGCTCTGCCTCGTGAACGGGTCGTTCTCCGAGCGCTTCTACAAGGCGAGCGTGAACTCGGGAATCCCCGCCGACAAGCTCGAGGTCCCGTACGGCGAATATCATTCGCCGGAACTGCTCGCCGAGGCACTCGCAGGCGGACGCTATGACCTCGTCACGGTCGTGCACTCCGAGACCTCGACCGGCGTTCTCAACCCGATTCGCGACCTTGCCCGTGTCGCCCACGACGCTGGAGACGTCGCGCTCGTAATCGATACCGTGTCGTCGCTCGCCGCCGGCCCGGTCGAGTGCGAGGCGTGGGACCTGGACTACGTCCTGACCGGCTCGCAGAAGGCGATGGCCCTTCCTCCGGGGCTCGCCTTCTGTACAGCCAACGAGCGGATCTTCGAGCGCGCGCGCGCCAGCTCGCGCCGCGGGCTGTACTTCGACCTGCTCGAGTTCGACGAGTACTTCCGGAAGAACCAGACGCCGAACACCCCTGCCGTGTCGCTCCTATACGCGCTCGATGCGCAACTCGACCTCATGATGGGCGAGGGGATCGAGGCGCGGTGGGCGCGCCACACGCAGATGGCCGAGGCGACGTGGACGTGGGCCGAGAATCGTGGCCTGTCCATCTTTGCTCCGGCCGGCTACCGCTCGCCCGGCGTCAGCTGCATCCGCATGCCGTCGGGGAAGACCGGCTCATCGGTTGCCTCGGCGATGCGCGCCAAGGGCTTCGTCATTGCCACGGGCTACGGCGAGCTCAAGGACGACATGGTGCGCATCGGGCACATGGGCGAGCACTCGTTAGGTGAAGTCGAGGCGGTACTCGACGCGCTCGGTGAGGTGCTCGGCCGCTGAGCAGCTGGACGATGCGTGGTCGTGTGACGCGCCAGTCGCGCCCGCGTCGTTCGAAGACACGACAACACCCCTGACAGCTTTCGCTGCCAGGGGTGTGCCGTATGTGGCGCTCCCCCCAGAGACGCGCACATGACCTACTAATGCACCCACGACGGACCCACGACGGACCCACGACGGACCCACGACGGACCCACGACGACTGCAGCCGGAACGTCATCGACGCTCGTGGTCCCCAACCATCTCTTCGTTGCGCCGACTATCCTGCACTCAGCGAGTGAGACGTCGAACAGGCGCACGCGTTAAGGGGACACGGAGGTTCACGTCCCCCCTGACATCCGACCCGGCATCACGAGATCAGTTCCGCACAAAGACGAATTCCAGCGGGATATAGTCGTCGGCGTCGCCGCCTTGCGACGGGAATTCGACCGTCAGTGTCACCCAGCCGTCGTGATCAGGCTCACTCATGCGTAGCGGCATCATGGTGGCGTTCGCGGGAAGCACGGTGACGCTCGACGGCGCGCCTTCGGGCGCCCGTACTCGCACGGCATATGACGCGCCGGCGCGACCCTCGAGCCTCAGGTGATAGTCGTTGCCCTCCATCCGCTCGCTGACCACGCGCAATGCCGTGGAGCGATCGCCGATGCGAGGGATCGTGCGGGGCGGCGACACTTCCCATCCTCCCGACCACGCCACCGAGAGGTGACCCTGGTCTCCGAGCACGACGCTGTCGCGCGCCACCACCGCCCCGGGATAGATCTGGCTCGCCAACGCTACTCCGCCCTCGTCGCGCCGTACGTCTCGCGCCCCGACCGGGAGCGCCGGGGCGAACTCGACAACGATTGGCGTCCCCTTCTCGATCCCCTCGCGCGCCACGCGCAGCGCGATCGTCCGCCCGCGGCGAACCAGCCGAAGCGTTAGGCGCGACTCGCCCACCGCCACGTGCTCGACGCGCACCGTATCCCATTCCGCGGGCATGTGCGGCGCGACACGGACGCGCCCCGCCGGGGCATCGACCTCGAGGCCGAGCAGTCCGCGCACCAGCGGGGTCAGCACCATCGACGTCGCGAAGAACTGGTGCGGCACGGCCGTGTCGAGCGGCTTGTACAGTCGGCCGGAGATCACTTCGGGATTCCGGCCAAGTGACTCGTCGAAGCCCGTGCGCGCAATCGCGTCGAGCGCGAAACGTCCCGCGTGGGCGTTGTGGTACCGGTACTCCGCGAGTGCGACCCAACCGGTGACGAACGGCCATACGGCACCGTTGTTGTAGTGCAGCGGATCGAACAGCGGCGACGATGCGGCAAGCGGCCGCGCCCCCCAATCCGTCATGATGACGTTGGACGCCAGGCGAGCCGCCATCGCCGCTCCTCGCGTCGCGTCGAAGACGTCGAACGACATCGCCGTCGCCGGCCATGCCGTCAGGTTCTCGTTCACGCGCTGTCCCTCCAGGATGGCGAAGGCATACTGGCCCACCGACGGCATCCACAGCATCTGCTCGAGCGTCGTCAATGCCTTGGCGCGTGTCGCGCGGGCTTCGGCCGCCAGCTTCGGCTCGCGCATCGCGTCGGCGATGCGGGCAAATCGTTCCAGCGCGGCGACCCACACGCCGCTGAGATATACGTCGGAGACGATGCCGGTCTGCAGGTCACCCAGCTCGAGCGCCCCGGCACCGGCGATCGTGTTCTCCATCAGCCCGTCGCCATCGCTGTCGGCCCTGCGGGACCATTCGTAAGCTTTCCGAAGGTTGGGCCACAGCTCGCGCACGAGGGCGGTGTCGGCGGTCTGCTTCCAGTACTCGCCGAATGCCAGCACCCAGAACGGCGTCGTATCGCCATGGTAGTAGGCGTACGGATAAGCGCCGAACCAGTCGATCTTTCCGGCGCCTTGCGAGATCTCGTGCGTAATCTTGCCGTCGGCCCGCTGATACTTGGCGAAGAATCGAAAGACGCCGTCGCGGACCTGCGCGCGCTCGCCGATCCCGCTCATGGCGAACGAGTTGATCGCCGCGTCGCCCCCGAAGAACCAACCGAATCCTGGGCGATCGCTGGCCACACCAGACAACCCGAATCCGGCGACCAGGCCACAGCCGAGGTCCGGATTGCAGACCATCGATTCGTCCAGGTTCACCTTTGCCCACTCGACGGCGCGATTGAGCGCGCTGTCGGGGGTGACGATGCGCACCGTTTGCGCGCGCAGGGAATCGAAGTGAGCGACGCGTCGCTGCCACTCCCGTCGCGCGGCCCCGGGCGCCATCAGCCGGTCGTACAGCGCGTGCGCCGAGTCGCGCGGCATTTCGCCACCGGCCATGACGATGGGAATATACGCGTCGCGGATGTTGACATTGCCCCCCGGCGGCTCGCCCAGCCGAGGCTCGGTGTACTGTTGACCGGCATCGCCGACCGCGATCACGAACTGCGGCAGCGCCGCCGAGAGCATGTGCGCCGGCACGTCGCTCGCCTTGGTGATGGCGGGGGAACCGAGAAATGCATTCACCGTCCGCCGGCTCTCGCTGAAGATGAACGCCTTGGCTGCGGCGTTCCACGCGATGTACTGCCCACCTAACGAGGCCGGCCAGGCGAGGTGCACGTCGGGGGCGAATGTTGCGACAATCTCCAGCGGGCGCAGCGCGTCCACCTCGAGCAGCATGATCGTCGCCGGCTGGTCGAGCACCGCGAAGACATGCTGCTTCACGGTGAACGTTTCGTACGCATACTCGATCGTGACGCCCTCGGGACGCACCGTCACCCAGCGGGCGACGTCGGCGCCGCGGATCGGCGCCGTGTACTTGGGGACGCGGAACGACAGCTGAAAGTCGTGCAGCCACTTGTAGGGCCACGACCAGAGCTCGAAGCGACCGTCCTCGCTCCCCATCGCGATCGCCCGGCGACCGACGGACGCGAGATAGACCCCGGATCGCGCCGGACCACGCAACTCGATCGGCGATCGGCCGAGGTCGAACCAGGTCGAGCGATACGCGCTCGGCGGTGCAGCTGGTGCGGACGCCTGCCCCTCGGCGGCGGCGGTGAATACGACGGATGCGGCGAACAGGAGTCGAAGTCGCATGTGCGCTCGTGGGGGGAGGTGACGCGTTCGCAATGTGCCAGCGCACGAGCGGCCTGTCGAGTTCACGCCGAGGTGCGATATTCCCGCATGCCGCTCGGCGCCATCGCCCTCATCCTCCTCTCGGCCGTCCTCCACGCGGGATGGAATTTCCTCCTGAAGCGCGCGGGCGGGACACAGGAGGTCGTGGCGCTCAGCAAGGTCGCCGAGGTGACCGTGCTCGCCCCGGTCTTCCTGATCGGCTTCGCGGCGTCGCTCCCGTCGCTGCGCGAGACAGCGTGGTGGACAGGCGTCGCCGCGGCCGGAGTAGCGGCCAACTACATCGCGCTCTCACGCGCGTATCGGCACGGGGATCTGTCCTTCGTCTACCCGATCGCGCGCGGCGCCATTCTCGTCTGCCTGCCGATCGCCGGCTGGCTCCTGTTAGGGGAACAGCTGTCAGTGCTCGGCGGGGTGGGGCTATCCGCGATCGTCAGCGGGATCATTGCACTCAACCTCGACGGATTCGGGCGTGACGCGCTGCACCGTGTCGGCCGCGCCCTGAGCGGGAAGGCCACGCTGTACGCCTCCTTCTCCGGCTTCATCGCCGCGATCTTCACCATCTGGGACAAGCGAGCGATCGGCCGACTTGCACCGTTCGCCTATATGTACCTGTACACCTTCATCGTCGCCGCGGGCTTCTCCGTCTGGCTGGTCTCCTATGCCCCGCGCGACATCGTGCGTCGCACGTGGCGCGATCATGCGCGCAGCATCGTGGCCATCGGCCTCATGAACACGACGTCGTACCTGTTGGTCCTGCTGGCGCTGCGCACCGGGGTGACGAGCTACGTGCTCGGGATGCGCCAGCTGAGCATCGCGGGGGGGGTGGCGCTTGGCTGGCGATATCTGCACGAACCGCTGACCCGGGGACGGGTGGTCGGCGTCGGGCTCATCCTTGTCGGCTGCCTGATGCTTTCGGTCGCCGCGGTGCGCTGACACCGGTCACGGGTCGATGAGCGAGCGCTTCATGCCGACGTGGGATGCCACGAATCCGAGGCCTTCGTAGAATCGGCGCGCGCGCTCCCGGGAGGCGTCGCTCGTCAGCTGCATGAGGGTGGCCCCCTGCGCGCGGGCACGCTCCATCGCCACCCGCATCAAGGTCGCGCCTATACCGCGACTCCGCTGCTGCGCCGCGACGCGAACCCCCTCGACCTGCGCGCGCGTGGCGCCACGCCGACTGAATCCCGCAATCAGGGTCAGCTGGAGACATCCCACGACCACTCCATCGAGCTCGGCGACGAGCAGCTCGTTCCCCGGCTGTCCGGCGATGGCGTCGAACGCGACCCAATAGTCGGGCGCGACTAGACCGTCGAGTTGTTCACGGCCCGCGCCCAGCGCATCGTCCACCAGCAGGCGCACGATGACGGGCACGTCCGCGCGCTCGGCGACCCGCACGTGTACCGAGTTCCGCGATTCTTCGTCCACGCTATCGCCTCCCGTGCCAGTGTGTCTGTCGCAGTCGTAGCGGTGGCGCTGAGACGCCAACGCGTCTGAGGCGTCTTCAGTCGACTCGAACGGCCGATAGCGGGTCGCTCCGCGTTCCAGCGCCTGGCCGCGACGCATCGAGGTGCCGGCCGCAACAAAGATCCGGATCTCCCGCCGAGCGTCCCGGGCACCGTCGTCCAACCAACGGGGCGCGCGGAACGCGCGGCGTTAGGTCGACGCAGCGACCACTCCCGCGCGCTCGTCGACCGCCCTTGCGCTCCAATCGCGTGGCGTATCGTCAACACGCCGCAAGATGTAGACGCTGATCAGGACCATGCCGAGCAGCACGAGCACTCCGATCCCCTGCCCGCGCTCCGGCGCCATATGACGCTCGATCGTGAGCTTCGCCGTGATGGCCCAGATCGTTGGACCGATCACGGCCGAGAAGCGACCGACCATGTTGTAGAGTCCATAAAACTCCCCGATGCGATCCGGGGGAGTGAGGCGGAGCATGAGGGGACGATCCGCCGCCCAGATGCCGCCGAGTGCCACCCCTGCCCCGGCCGCGACGACGTAGAGGACCCAGAGTGGAAGAGTGGTGAGTCCCATCATCGCCGCCAGGGTGAAGACGAAGGTCCAGAGAACAAGCACGGCATTGAGCGTTCGCTTCGGGCCAAATCGGTCGACCAGCCACCCCCACATAAAGCCGCCTAACACGGCAAATGTGATCGCCCCCATCATGACAAACTGCGCCGTCTGTTCTCCCTCGGACTTCGTATTGCCGTGCGCGATCGCAACATTCACCGTGTAGAGCGACATGATCGCAATCACGGTATTGATCGCGTCGGTGTAAAAAATGCGGCCAAACAGGAAGCGGCCGAGCCCCGGATACCGTTGTCCCTGGCGAAGCGTGGAGACGGTATCGGTCACGGAGGTGACGAGGTCTCGCAGCCGGAAGATCGGGCGTGGGTTCGGGTTCCCGCGCTCGCGCACGAAGAAGAAGCACGGCAGCGAGAGCACGAGGAAGGCCAGCGCGATGTACAGGAAGAGGCGCGCCTTGTCCTGCGTACCGAGCGCGAGCCCCAGTCCCACGGCGATGTATGAGCCGAGGTAGCCCACGCCAACGCCGATCCCAGAGATCCTGCCGCGGTTCGCCTCCGTGGAAACGTCCGGAAGCAGTGCGTCGTAGAACTGCAGGCCGGCTTGATACGTCGCATTCGCGACGACGAAGGCGATGACCGTGCCGACGGTGCCGACGCGCCCGAGCAGCACCGTGAACGCGACGCAGAGGAGCGTGGACACCACGAGGAAGGGCATGCGTCGCGCCGCGCGATCGGTCATCGCGCCCAGGAGCGGCGACACGATGAAGATGATGCCCATCGAGAGCGCCGTGATGGTGCCGTAGACGCTGTCAGCGCGCTCGGCTCCAACGGCATCGCGGACCCAAAGTGAGAAGTACAGCGAGACCACGCCCATCGAGAAGATCGTGTTGGCGAGGTCGTAGATAACCCAACTGGCGACGGAGCGTCGCGTGACGACGTGCGGGGCGGACGAGGGGGGCGGCGGCATCACCGGAGGTGGCGGGAGTGGATCGTCGGGCGGGAGGTCCCGCCGACCATCGGTGTGACAGGAGCGGACGTCTCGAGCTCGGCGCGCCCCTACTGCTCGACCCGCATGACACCCATCATCCCGGCGCCCAAATGCTCGGCGATGTGGCAGTGGAGCATCCACGCTCCCGGGTTCGACGCATCAATGAGGAGATCCACCGTACTCCCCACCGGAATAAGCGCGGTGTCCTTCCACACCAGGTTGCGCGTGCGCACACCATCGCGCGAGACGACCAGCATGCGTTGACCGTGGAGGTGGATGGGGTGCTGCATGGGATGGAAGGACTTCGGGTCGTTGAAGATTCGCAGCTTGACGATCGAACCGGTCTTCACACGCCAGTCGATATCCATGTTCTCACGCCCACTCACATTGTCGTGCAGGATCCAGTGCACCTGCTTGCTCGTCGAGAGCCAGTTCATGTCGGGCATTCCATCCATCCACTCGACGGGAGCGAAGTACGCCGTGTCCACGTTCATGAACTGAACCGTGGTGAGCGGAAGCGAGTTCACCCGAACCGTCAGCGTGAGCGACTTGTCCGGCGCCTTGTCGAAGAAGGGGCGAAAGCGATCGATGTCCCGCGAGACCTCGGGAAAGTCACGGAGCGTGGCGTACTGCGCGCCGAGGTCCGGGCGTGCCGGGACGGGGCCGACAGTCACCGTGCCTAACGTGTCCACGACCGGCTCGAACTCCCCGGCGTAGTGATTGATCCCCTGGATGGCGTTCACCAGCGTCGACCGTCCCGAGCGCTCGAATCGCACGTCAACGACATAGCGCTCGGCAGGCGCGAGCACCACGCTCTCTATCCATTCTTCACGCTCGAAGCGGCTGACGTCCGACGCGACCACCTTCATCCGGGCGTTGCCGAAGGAGATGTTCCATGTCCGCGAATTCGAGACGTTGGTGAGATAGAAGCGCACGACTTCGCCCTTCTGCGCTGAGAGGGCGTAGTGCGTCTCACCGTTGACCGTCAGGACGTTGCCGACCCGGCCCATGAGCACGAAGTCGGGGCCCTCGGTTCCGAACGGGACGAGCGCGTCCTCGTTCATGAGGAGGTCGTTGAGCACCAGCGACTGCTCACGATTGACCGGAGAGTAGTAGTTCGGCTCCGGGGCGTCGACGATCATGTTGCCGTACAGCCCCATGGACTGCTCAATGTCCTCGCGCACGTGCGGGTGGTACCAATAGACGCCCGCGTCGGGGAAGTGCACGCGATACGTGAAGCTTCCCCCAGGAGCCACCTCGTCCTGCGTCAGGCCGGGTACGCCGTCGAATTCGTTCTCGAGCCGCAGCCCGTGCCAATGCACCGTGCTCGGGAGGTCGATCCCGTTCTTGAAGCGGACGGTGATCGTGGCCCCCCGCGCCACACGGAGGAGCGGACCGGGAATCTGTCCGTTGAATGCGTACATCACGAATGTCTTGCCGCGCACCGTTCGCCGGACCAGCCCTGCCGCAAGATCCAGCGTGTCGCCGTCCTTCATGCGCACCGTTGCGGTTGGCTTGACCATCGGCAGCGTGCGCTCATCGATCCCGGCGCCCGGGAGAAACGGCGTGACGTCGGGCCGTAGTCCCATCAGCCCGGGCATCATCGGCATCCCCTTGGGCATGGGGATCGGCATGTGCCGGGAGTGATCCATTCCGGCCATGGGATCGGCCGGCGCGCCGGACTTGCGGGTGGTATCCTTTCGAATCGTGTCCCGCGACATGGACGACATGTCGTGCATGTCGTGCATCCCTTTCGTCGAGGTGCTATCCGCCTTCTTCGCAGGCTTGCGCGACTGCGCGCTCGCGTCCGCCGGCGCGACACCGGCAAGGAGTGCTAAAGTCCCACCCGTCACGAGAAGTCTCGCCGATCCCACCAGCCGTTCGACGAACGGCCTCACTGCGAAATCCCGCGAAACAGCGGATGGGACATGAACGACTGCAGCCAGCCGCTTGGGGAGATCCCGTGCAGCACGGTCGGCCCGGCGTGCTTCGGCGGACTCGCCGAGGCCTCCGCGGTGATCACGAGCATGAACTTGTTCGTCTCGGCCTGACCGACTGTCGTTTCGCCGTTGGTGATTGTTCCCAGACGCTGCCACTTCGCGAGGTCGGTCGAGACCTCCCACGCAACGTAGGCCGAGTAGTCCCCCAGCGTCGATGGCTCCGGGAGACCGGTCGCCGTCACTTGTACATCGTAGCGCGACCGTCCATCGACGGTGACGGCGATGCCGAACGGGGACGGCGCGTACACGAGACGAGCTTCGGCACGCGCCGTGGGAACGGTGGACGTATGACGGAGCACGATGTCGAACGGACCGCTCGCGAAACCGAGTACGAATGCCGCGGTCGCGGCGGAGTGGCGCAGCGAGATCCGCACGCTCCTAGTTCGCCTTCGTCTTCAGGTTCTTCGTCGGTCCGCGGTCCCAATCCTGGACGCTCGAGATGTCGGGGACGCCGAAGTCCTTTCCGTTCCACCCGGTGAAGCCGTCCATCTTGAAGATCCACAACCCTGTTCGCATGTCGGAGATCGCCACGAGTCCGTCGTAGTTCCGCACGTCGACTCCGAAGGCACCCTGCATTACGGAATTCTGGCTCTCCCACCCGTTTTCCGGCGAGCCGCCGAACCCCTTCTCGTGCTCGCAGTGGCACGTGTAGAAGTGCCCTTCGGTCACCGGCTTCTTCGGATCCTTGAGGTTGAAGACCTGCAGGCCGTCCTCGTACGCCGAAACGAAGACAAAGGGCCAGCGGACTTCGTGGTTGTGGGCGAGCGTGCGCCAGTCGGAGGTCCAGGCACTGATGGGCTGGTCGATATTCTGCGTCTTTCCCTCCTGCCCTTCCTTCAGGTCCCAGACGCGGAGCGGCGTGTACTGGTACTCAGTCTCGGTCACCGCATAACGACCATCCGGCGACGGCGTAAACGTGTGGGCCAGGTCCATGCCGAGGCTCGTGATCGTGAACATCTGCTTCGGCGTCTCCGGCTTGGTGACATCCCACACGGAATAGCCGCCCAACCCCGCACCATAGAATTTGTCCTGCTGGGTCTGGGTGTCGTAGCCGACGTAGAAGTCGTGATAGCCACCGGCGCCGGTCTGCTTCATCGGCGTCGGGTTGGCGATTTCGCCGATCTGCCAGGTCGAGGGATCCCCGCCAGCGACAACCTTGCCGAGATCGAAGACGAGCGCCTTGGAGGCGTTCACTGTCGCGAAGAAGAGCGCGCGACCGTTAGAGTGCTTGTAGGCAAACGTGTTGTGAAAGCCACCAGGCGACGCGGGATATCGAATGCGGGCGACTTCCTTGACCTTCGAGGCGTCCGGCAGGCCGGTCACGTCGAAGATGACCGCTCCCAGATCGGCGTCGGGACTTCCCTGCATGAACTGGAACGACTGCGCGTAGAAGTAGCGCGTGCCGATCTTGAAGTATTTCCCGTCCATCGCCCCGATACCGCGATGCAGTTCGGGGTTCTCGATGCTCCATTCGAAGATTTTTTTCGGACTCGCGGTCGCACTGATGTCGTAGACCTGGAAATTGAAGTTGACGAAACCGCAGAGATACACGAACGGGCGGTTCCTGTCCTGCTCCAGCTCGACGTCTGACGCCTTCCACGCCGACGAATTGCCCGGGATATGGGCGAGCATGTGCATCTTCTCCGATCCGCCGGACTTCTTGTCGAACGGCGTGAGGGAGGCGCCGGGATCCTGGGCCTGCGCGGTCGAAGTGAGCGCAAGGATGGTGGCGGCGACAACGATGGGGCGCATCAATCCTCCTACGAGAAGGCGCGACCGCCGCGCCGGCGATCCGCTGTCAACTGCCGAATCCGCGACGTCAGCTGTCGCAGGGCGCGAGGGGGGGAAGATGCGTGACGGGTCTGGGCGAGGCTAGGGTGGCAACGCCGGGGGGAGCGCCGTTGTCGCGCGCTCCGGCCACTGCGACGCGCGTACGTCGCTATCGCATGGCGGTCAAAAGCGGGAGGTTATCTCGGTTGTCGCCGCGCGCGAGCGAGACCCACCAGGGGCTCCCGATCAGGTCTCGTCTCGGGGCGAAGCGTCAGGGCGAAGCCTCCTGCGTAAAGGGACGCCGACCGGCCCCGGGAGAAGCCCACACGACCTCATCCGGTAGTCGACGACGATCGCGTATTGCGTTCCTTCGACCAGCCGCATGCCTGGCGCAGTGAGGCACACGGTGGCGCAGTGAAGAGCGCCCGCGCGCGCGCCGCCGTCGCTTACCTTCCCCGCATGACTCCGGTTGCCGGCCACGCGCCACGGCGACGCACGATTGTTCTCGCCGCGCTCAATGTGTCGGTCGCCGCGGCGGTAGCGTCCGACGACGTGCGATTCCTCCGTTTTCGCGACGTGCTCATCACCCTCTGCGTGCGCGGGCCCGACGCGCGCGCGCGCCACGAGACACCGTGACGGCTCGCGACACCACCTGGATCCTCGGCATATCGGCCTTCTATCACGACAGCGCTGCCGCGCTCCTGCGCGACGGGGAGATTGTAGCCGCGGCGTCCGAAGAACGCTTCAGCCGCAGGAAGGGCGATGCCGCCTTCCCGACCCAGGCGGTGGCGTTCTGCCTGTCGCGTGGCGGTATAGGGGTCGACGATCTCGACTTCGCTGCCTTCTACGAGAAACCACTGCTCAAGTTCGAGCGCATCCTCGAGACGTATCTCGACACGGCGCCCAGCGGATTTCGGTCGTTCCTTCGGGCGGGGCCTCTCTGGATCACGGAAAAGCTCTACCAGGATCGGCTGCTGCGCGACTCGCTCGGCGGCTACGACGGTGAGCTGCTCTACGCCGAGCATCACGAATCGCACGCGGCGAGCGCCTTCTTCCCGTCGCCGTTCGAGGAGGCCGCCGTGCTCACCATGGACGGGGTAGGCGAGTGGGCGACCGCCAGCATCGGGCGCGGGCGAGGGAACGATCTGGAGCTGCTGCAGGAACTTCGGTGGCCGCACTCGCTCGGGCTGCTGTACTCCGCCTTCACCTATTACACCGGCTTCAAGGTGAACGCCGGCGAGTACAAGGTGATGGGTCTCGCGCCCTACGGAGTTCCGCGATACGTCGACCTGATCTTCAAGCACCTCGTTCAGCTTGGCGACGACGGCTCATTCACCCTTGACCAGCGCTACTTCAACTATCTGAGCGGGCTCACTATGACCAGCGAGGCCTTCCATGAGTTGTTTGGCGGTCCGCCGCGCCGTCCCGAGAGCCTCCTGACGCAACGCGACATGGACCTCGCCGCATCCGTGCAGGCAGTGTGTGAGCGGATCATGCTGCACATGGCGCAGGCCGCGCACCGGGAGACCGGACTTGAGAACCTGTGCATGGCCGGCGGCGTCGCGCTCAACTGTGTCGGCAATGGGAAGTTGTTGCGCGAAGGACCATTCAAGCGGCTCTGGATTCAGCCGGCGGCGGGCGACGCCGGCGGCGCGCTCGGCGTCGCTCAACTCGCGTGGCATCGGCACTGTCATGGCGCGCGCACGGTCACGCCGGGCGTCGACCAGATGCGCGGAGCGCTACTCGGCCCCGAATTCTCCGACGAGGAGATCGAGTGCTATCTCGTGGCGGCGCGGGCGAACTTCGAGCGATTCGAGCCGAGCGAGCGCGCTGGGCGCGTCGCCAGCCTGCTGGCGCAGGGGAAGATCGTCGGCTGGTTCCAGGGACGCATGGAGTTCGGCCCCCGCTCGCTCGGAGCGCGCTCCATCCTGGGCGACCCGCGCCGTCCAAACATGCAGTCGGACATGAACCTCAAGATCAAGTTCCGCGAAAGCTTCCGCCCGTTTGCCCCCAGCGTGCTGCGCGAACGCGTGAGCGACTACTTCGATCTCGATAGCGACTCACCATACATGCTGCTCGTGGCGCCGGTGAAAGCGTCGCGCCGATGCGACCTGTCCGAGGGGGAACGCCGCCTGTTCGGCCTCGACCTGCTGCATGTGCCGAAGTCCGATATCCCGGCGGTGACGCATGTGGACTACTCGGCGCGCATCCAGACCGTGTCGTCGGAGACAAACCCGGATTTTCATGCGCTACTCGCCGCGTTCGAGCGTGAGACCGGATGCGCGGTGCTCGTGAACACATCGTTCAATGTGCGTGGGGAGCCGATCGTGATGACTCCGCACGACGCGTATCGATGTTTCATGCGAACGCAAATCGACTATCTCGTGCTCGGTTCGTACCTTCTGCAGAAGGATCAGCAACCCGACTGGGGAGAAGAAGGATCGTGGCCCAGCGAAATCGAGCCCGACTGACCGCGCACGAAGGACGACGCTTCGCGTTCACCGTCGGAAGCGCCTTTCTCGCGCTCGGTGCACTCGCGTGGTGGCGGGGACGTGCGAGCGTCGCCGCCGTGCTCGTCGGACTCGGGGCACTGCTTGCGGCGCTTGCTACCCTCATCCCTGGACGGTTGAGCCCACTGCATCGCGCGTGGATGAGGCTCGCCGCCGCGCTCTCGACGATCACGAACCCGATCTTCATGGGGATCATCTTCTTTGCGATCATCACGCCGATGGGGATGCTCCTGCGACTATTCGGCAAGGCGCCGCTCGCGCACGATCCGCACGCGTCGTCGCGCTGGCACGCGCGCGCCAAGGGCGCGAAACGCAGCAACATGTCCCGGCAATTCTGACGTGGTAGTCCACGGCGCGGCTAAGTGTCGCGCACGGTTCAACGCAGGCGCCCATCGTCGACGCGCTCTGCCAGACTCATCCCGCGTCGTGTGCCGCATGGGGTGCGGCTTGAGGTGCGGCTTGAGGTGCGGCTTGAGGTGCGGCGTTCGCGGCGTGATCCGCCGCCAGTCGAGCGCGAAGTCGGCCACTTCCTCCCACCCCGCCTCTCCGATGGTCCAGTGGGTCCGCCCCTCG
>JBDTUA010000061.1:0-19147 GCA_040007995.1 Gemmatimonadota bacterium
TGGCGATATACGGGGTGTGGTACTTCGGGTGCACCTTGCCGAAGAGCGGCGGCAGCAGCCCATCGCGCGCCATCGCGTAGAAGATGCGCGGCTGACCCAGCAGCATGACGAGGACCACCGACGCCAACCCGGCAATCGCGCCGAGCCCGATCAGGGGCTTGAGCCACTCCAGGCCGGGGCCGGCCTTGGCGATCGCGACGTAGACCGGATCGGGGACGTTCAGCTCCGTGTAGTTGGCGACACCTGTCATCACGCGCGCCATGAGGATGTAGAGCACCGTGCAGATCGTCAGCGACGCGAGGATCCCGATCGGCAGGTCTCGTTGTGGATTCTTCGCTTCCTGCGCCGCCGTCGAGACCGCGTCAAATCCGATGTAGGCGAAGAAGATCACCCCCGCCGCGCGCACGATGCCGCTCCAGCCGAACTCCCCGAACGTGCCGGTATTCGGTGGGATGAAGGGCTGCCAGTTGTCCGGCTTCACGTACATGAAGCCGAAGCCGATCACGAGGAAGACGATCGTCACCTTCACGAAGACGATGATGTTGTTCAGCTTCGCCGACTCCTGGATCCCGACGACCAGCAGCGTCGTGAGGATCGCCACCAGGAACATGGCTGGCAGGTTGATGATCGCGCCGCTGGCCACCAACGTGTGCGTCCCTTCGACAGAAAAGGGAGCGTTGCTGAGCGACGCCGGGAGATTGATCCCGGTGTAGTCGCGCAGGAAGGACGAGAAGTAGCCGGACCATCCGACAGCCACCGTCGACGCCGCGAAGAGATACTCCAGGATGAGGTCCCACCCGATGATCCACGCCACCAGTTCGCCGAGCGTCGCATAGCCATACGTGTACGCGCTGCCCGCGATGGGGATCATCGAGGCAAACTCCGCATAGCACAGTCCCGCAAAGAGGCACCCCGTCCCGGCCAGAACGAACGACAGCACGATCGCCGGCCCGGCGTATTGGGCGGCGGCGGTCCCGGTGAGGACGAAGATCCCCGCCCCGATGATCGCCCCGATGCCGAGGAGGGTCAGGTTAAGCGCGCCGAGCGTGCGTTTGAGCGTCGGTTCGCCACTCGTCCCGTCGGCCTCGCGCATGAGGAGGTCGAGACTTTTCTTGGAAAACAGCCCCATCGTGGGAGCCTCCGGTGCTGGAGCGTGGTGAAAGCGATCGCCGCCTCGATCGCCGGACTATGCGTACTGCTGGCAAGGCGCGGGCAAGGTGGGACCCGGGAATCGCGCCTGTCAAGGAAATAGGGGCAAGCCCGACGAGACCTGCTCTCGTTGTCGCCGGTGGCCGGCGGTGCGTGCGGTGCGCTCGGAGGGACGGTTCGGCAGCCCAGGAGACGGACCGATCCGGGGCCCCTCCCGTACTCCGCGAACGATCGACCTACACTGAGTAGTTAGGGGCCTCGCGGGTGATGGTGACGTCGTGCGGGTGTGACTCGCGCAAGCCCGCCGCAGTGATGCGCACGAACTGAGACTCGGTGCGCAGCTGCTGAATGTCGCCGCACCCGACGTAGCCCATGCCGCTTCGCAAACCGCCCACCATCTGGAAGAGGACGTCGCTCACCGGCCCCTTGTACGGGACGCGCCCCTCGATCCCCTCCGGCACGAGCTTCTGCGGCGACAGCTCCCCCTCCTGGAAATAGCGGTCGGCGCTTCCATCCTGCATCGCCGAAAGCGAACCCATCCCGCGAATCATCTTGAACCGGCGCCCCTCAAGCAGGAACGACTCGCCCGGACTCTCCTCGGTACCGGCGAGCATCGATCCCATCATCACGCTCGACGCCCCGGCGGCCAGCGCCTTCACGATGTCGCCCGAGTACTTCACGCCACCGTCGGCGATGATCGGAAGACCTGTCGCCCCCGCCACCGCGTCCATCACCGCCGTCAGCTGCGGGACGCCGACGCCGGTGACGACACGCGTGG
Source organism: Gemmatimonadota bacterium (assembly GCA_040007995.1). Lineage (GTDB taxonomy): Bacteria > Gemmatimonadota > Gemmatimonadetes > Gemmatimonadales > Gemmatimonadaceae > SCN-70-22. The sequence goes on from JBDTUA010000061.1 coordinate 1,928, forward strand.
TACAGATCGACCCCGGCCCTACTCCGACCTTGATTGCATCAACGCCTCGTTCGGCCAGTGCGGCAGCCCCCTCACGTGACGCGATGTTCCCCGCGACGAGCTGGATCTGCGGAAAGGTCTCGCGCACGCGCGCCGTCGCCTTGAGCACGTCTTCGCTGTGCCCATGCGCGGTGTCGATGATCAGGACATCCACGCCCGCGTCGACCAGCGCTTGCGCGCGGTCCGTCACGTCGGCCCCGGCGCCTAACGCGGCGGCACAGCGCAGGCGCCCATGCAGGTCCTTGTTGGCAATCGGGAACTGACGCCGCTTGTGGATGTCCTTGATCGTGATCAACCCCTTGAGCGTCCCCTGCTCGTCGATCACCGGGAGCTTCTCGATCCGATGCTCGGCGAGGATTCGCTCGGCGTCGTCGAGCGTCGTCCCCAAGGGGGCGGTGACCAGTCCCGTCGCTGTCATCACCTCGCGGATCGGCCGCTTCACATTGCGCTCGAACTGCAGGTCACGGTTGGTGATGATCCCCACCAGCCGCCCCCCACCATCGACGATCGGGACCCCGCTGATCTTGAAGCGACTCATCAGGGTGACCGCTTCGCCCAGCAACGCTTCCGGGGTGAGCGTGATCGGGTTCAGGATCATTCCGCTCTCGGAGCGCTTCACGCGATCCACCTCGGCGGCCTGCCGGTCGATCGACATGTTCTTGTGAATCACCCCGATGCCGCCGGCGCGCGCCATGGCGATCGCCATTTCGCTCTCGGTCACGGTATCCATCGCCGCCGAGACGAGGGGGACGTTGAGCGGGATGCCTCGCGTGAACCACGTGGTGGTCTGGACGTTTTTCGGGTGGACCACCGAATGCCGGGGGGCGAGCAGGACGTCGTCGAAGGTCAGCGCCATGTCCTGTCGAATGCGCCCCGAGGGGGCGCTGCCGTTGCTACCGGCACGCGAAAGCCCGCTCTCCGGTACGCTCGGAGTCGCGGGCCCGTCGGAAGATCGAGTTGTTGTCGCCATGGCGGAAGCTAGACCCTGCGAAAGGCCACATCAAGCGGTGGCCGGTCGTGGCGCTCAATCCGTCAGAGCGCCGACGCGAGTCGCGCCGCCGACTGCCGGTCGCAAGAATTTACGAGGGCGACGGAATGTCCGGCATGTCCCCGTTGGGCGCGCCGGACGCCTGATCCGAGGGAGGGACGCCGGGAGCGGTCGGCGTTGCGGGGGTCGTCCCGCCGACGGACTTCGCCACACCGCTCGCGGTATTCACGATGTCGCTCGCGACCGACTTGCCCGCCGCCGCGACCCCGCCGAGGACGCCGACCGCCTGATTGAGCAGCCCCATCGTCTGTGAGATCGCGGACGCCGAGAGCTTGCCAGCGCGCATTGTGTCCTCGATGCCGTCCGTGAAGCGGCTGAAGATGCTCCCCGTGGAGGACGATTCCTTGGCCCCGTATCGTGACGCCACGAACTCGGCGTAATCGAGGACGGCGTAGCCCTTCTCGTCGCTGAGCGTGTCGAGCTGGCGGAGGATGCGTTCGCGGAGATGTGGGGAGAGCGTCATGAGGACCGGAGCGGGAAGGGCGAAGACAGAGGAGATCGACCCGGATAGCCAGCGGTGGGAGGTCCTACGATATCGCGGAGTCGCAGGGTTTCAGAGTGGAGCCGGGGAACGCTCCCTCCGCACGAGGTCGGGGTCAGCCGTGCCATCGCGCGCGGGTCCCGCGCGCGTCGACATGCGCGTACGCGGTGCCGCCCTGGGTGTAGATCCCGAGGCCACCCACGAGGTCGGGGTACTTCTTCTCGACGATTTCGACTGCCAGCTCGATCAGTCGCAGGTCCTTGCTGTCGAGGCGACCATCCCGGTTGGCGTCCACGGCGATGTCGGCCGCGTCGCCATACTGGTGTCGCGAGTCGCCGGCGGCGCGGGGGACGCGTCGGTTGTACAATGGAGTCCGGAAGCCGGAGTGCACGTCGACCTCGACGGGGGCACGCCCCTGGCCACCATGCCAGCTGGCGATCTCGTCGAAGATCAGTTCGAGCTTGTCGAGCAGGCGCGTATCGACCGCGGCGTAGCGCGGCCAGCGGGTCTGCTCGTCATGCGCGATGAAGTCGCCCACCCGCATGTGCGCCGACAGCTGCAAATCCGCGTGGGGAGCCGCGATCTCGAGGAAGCCGCGCGGGCGTTCAACGCCGTCGCCCCACTGCTCGCCGCGATAGTAGCCGATCTGATAGCCATTCACCTGTCCCTTCACCTTGTCGGAGAACGGGACCATGACGGCAAGCGTCAGGCTGTCGATGATCGTGCGACCGCCGGCGTTCACGACGGCCAAGCGATAGAAGCCCGGACGCTTCGGCGCGTTGAGCGTTCCCGCAACGATGCGAGCCGAATCCAGCGGCATCATCTCGCCCAGCGGGATCCACTCGAAGGAGACCGATGAGGGCGCCGCACGCAGCTCGATCGGGAATTGCACCCGCTCACCCGGGAGGGCGAATCGCATTTGCACGCCACGACTACGACCCATCGCGCTCGAGGCCAATCTCGCGAATGGCGGCGGGGGCGGCGGAGCCACGACCACAGACGGACCGAAGGCGGCGTCCGCGCGACGAAGCGCCAGCAGGGAACCCATCGCGAGGATCGTCGCGCCCACGATCGGAAGTGCGCGCGAGCGCAGCCGTGCGACTCGCGAGACGTCGGGCGGCGGTCGGTAGGTCGGCCGCGGGTCCTGCCAATGCTGAAACACGCGTGCTATCCCAGCCCCCATCGTGCGCGCGAACCACGCACATCTACGTGAACGAACGGGCCGTGGGCACGCGTGGCCTTGTAGAGTCCCGCGCCCCCGACGAGGTCCGGATGCTGCGCCTCGACTCGCTCGACAGACTGCATCAGGATCCGGGCATCGCGCATGTCCACCCGACCGTCGCGATTGAGGTCGTCCATCCGGCCATCCCTGTTGTTGTCGACGAAGACGTCCGCCGCGTCGCCGTACTGATGACGTGAGTCCGTCGCACGGCCGCCCTTCACGCCGACTCCCTGCGCATTGTACTGCGGCGTGCGGAATCCCGACATGACCTGCATGTGTGACACGGCGATGCCGCGCTCCTGCAAGTCGCTGATGACCAGTTCCAGCTTGTCGATCAGCGCATCACGAAGGACGAGATACTTCGGCCAGACCGCCTGCTGATCGTGCGTGAGGAAGTCGCGCAGGCGGAAGTGATCCGAGAGCGGCGTATCCTGGTTGGACGTCGTCACCTCGATGAATCCGTCCGGCGCCTTGTCCTCGAGCCACGACGCGCGCCGCTCGCCGGGCCAGAATCCGATCCGGTAGCTCCCCAGCTTGCCGCGCTCACGCGCCTCGAGCGGAAGCAGTGTGATGAGCGAAAACGGACGACCGGTGATCGAATCGGCGGCCTGGTAGATCCCCGGGGCGTGCGCCGCGGAGTCGCCAAAGAGCTCACGCAGGACGCGGATGCCAGCGCTGCGTCGGGAAGACACGATGCGCGCCTTCAGCTTTCCGCTGCGTCCGGCGATGGAGTCCGTGGGGCCCGGCCAATCGAGCCGCGCATGCGTCGGCGGCACTGTGATACTCGCCCCCACCATATCCGCTCGCGCGGCGGGTGCGATCTCGACCGAATCCGCGCGCGCGGCTGGTGCGAATGCCACCGAAGCGACAATCAACTGGGCGGCTGCAATGCCGCGGAGGTAAGGCTGCACGCTGTGAATGTCCCGAGTCCCCCTGGTTACGCTCTCCTCGTGATCCCCGCCCTGTCCCGCACTTCGACGCTACGACGCCCAGCGACGTCACGACGCGTGAGCCATGAGCCATGAGCCATGAACCGACCGCGGCCTCTAAACGAGACGCGATGGCACTGCCTGTTCGCAGTGGTGCAGTCGGCGCGACACCGAACCGCTACGAAAAAGCTACGAGACAGCGACGAAGCAACTGCGAAGCGGTGCTCGACTCACGGCGCCGCCAATCGTAGCGCATCTCTCTCAAGTAGGTCAGTAGATATATACCGGAGTACCAACCGGCACGATCCGATACAGCGTTTCGATGTCTTCGTTCCGTAGCCGGACGCATCCGTGGCTTGCGGCGCTGCCGATCGAGGAGGGGACGTCGGTGCCGTGCAGAGCGTATCCGTCTCCCAGATTGAGACGATGTGTACCTACGACACCCGGGAAGCGCCTCTGGTTGGTGCCGAAGGGAGGAATCACGACCTTGCCGTTGATGACCAGGTCCTTCCCTTCCCCTGCCTCGACGACCTCTTCGGTGCCGTCGGCCTCGCGTTTCACGATGTTGTTTCCCGAGACGGCGAGGACGGCATTGTTGGGAAGCGGGATTTCGTCGCCGCGCTTGAGGGCGAGGAGGCCGAGGCCCCGCTTGTGGGCCACTTCGACGTAGTGCCAGTCGGGGGGAACCCAGGCCGGATCGCTTTCCTTGCTCAGCACGACGAGGCGGCCGCGGGGGGTCTCGAACTTCCACTGGTTGCCCCCCCCTTTCGCCAGCACGCGCCCGGTGCCGGTCGCTACGCGTGTCGTGAACAGGAGCGAATCACCGTCGCGGTACCAGAGGCGCCGATCGGCGATACTGACTACGACATACGCCTTCCCGACGGCCGAGTCGACGGAGACATCGACGATCGTCTGCAGCGAGTCCGAGGTCTGGCCGACCTTCCGCTTCACGTCCTCGAGCAGCTCGAGGTTGTCGTTGAAGACCATGCGCGTGACGTCGCGGCGGTAGCGCGCAGTCAGCGTGGCGGCCCCGAGGCCGGCCCCCGAGATGAGCAGGAGCCCAAGCAGGGCGAAGAGGACCCGAACGGGGGTTCCACCGAGTGTGAGGAACTGTCGAAAGCGCGTCATTCGTAGAAGTACACCGTTACGCCCGCCGTGATGTTCGGTGCGATTGCGCGAAGGTCGGCACGTGAGACGCGAACGGTCCCCGGGATCACATAGGTACTATCGGCCAGCAACCCTGAGTCCGGGAGCGCGTAGATCACCATCCCCCCGCTCAGGAGGAGCGCGTCGCGCCCCAGGACGCCGGGAATCGTCCGGTCGACGGGAACGGCGACCCCGCGATCGGCAAAGACCCAGGCGGGCACTTCCCAGCGATCGCGCGCGCCGAGAATCCGCTCAATAGAGCGCGCGCCCCGTGGCGGGACGACATGGATCGTGTCGGGCGCGAGCCCCACCACCTGCGCGCGTCCGATCTTCACCGGCATTTCTCGCAACAGTGCTCCGTCCCGCTGCAGGCGCATCCAGCCACTGTCGACCGCGACCGAGAGGTGCAATGCATCGTCGACCGCGGCCTGTCGTCGGAGCAATTCGACTTCGACACTCACGCGGTTCTGCTCCGACGAGACCACCATGTCGGCGCGCTGCTGTTCGGACTCGCTCATCCCGGCACGCAGCCGTGCCGTTTCGCTTCGGTAGCGCAGGTAGCGCTGGACGAGCAGCAGGTCGCCGACGACGAAGACGGCGATGAGGATCGAAAGGAAAACGACTGAGCGCGGATAGCTTCGCCGGAGCGCATCCCAGCCTCCAGTTGGTTCGGTTCCACTCATTCAGGCTTGGGCGAGGTGATACATTCCGACCGACGCTCGAGCTGGAAACTTACTTCATCGGCTTCCCAGCCAAGATGCCCCGACCGAAAGTCCGTCCCGTAGTTCTAGTGGTCGTCGATGGCTTCGGTCACCGCGAGGCGCGCGAGGGCAACGCGGTCGCTATGGCCGAGATGCCGACGTGGAAAGGACTCTGGTCACGCGCGCCGCGCACGCTGCTCGACGCCTCTGGACTGGCGGTCGGGCTCCCCGCCGGACAGATGGGCAATTCCGAGGTGGGACACATGAACCTCGGCGCGGGGCGGGTGGTAAAGCAGGATCTGGTCCGGATCGATGAGTCGATCACCGACCGCAGCTTCTTCTCCAAGCCCGCCTTCGTGGCGGCCTGCCAGCATGCGAAGCAAACGGGCGGCACGCTGCACCTTCTGGGGCTGCTGGGCGATGGGGGCGTGCATGCCCAGCAGGCGCATCTCGTGGCGCTGGTCGCGCTGGCCGAGCAGCAAGGGGTCGCGAAGGTCGCGATTCAGGCGCTCATGGACGGTCGCGACACGCTCCCCACCAACGGCTACCGCTACATGGAGCAGCTTCTCGCGGCCATCGCGGGTCGCGCGCGCGTCGCGTCGCTTGGCGGTCGCTACTACGGCATGGACCGCGACAAGCGATGGGAGCGGGTCAAGAAGTGGTACGACAGCGTCACCGGTGTTGGGCCGACAACGGATGATCCACTCGCCGCAATCCGCGCGGCGTACGAGCGCAACGAGACCGACGAGTTCATCACCCCGATGGTGGTGACGGAGGGCGGGGTCCCGGTGGCGCCCATTCGGGACGGCGACGCGATCATCGCGTACAACTACCGTTCGGACCGGATGCGACAGATGATTCGGGCGCTCACCCGGCCGGACTTCGATGGCTTTGACGTGAGCGCGCGTCCCAAGGGATTGCATCTGGCGACGATGACCTCGTACGAGGAGTCGTTCTCCTTCCCCGTCGCCTTCCCGCCGTTCTCGATGGCGCGCATTGTGGCCGAGGTGGTGTCCGAAACGGAAATGACAATGTTCCGGACCGCGGAAACCGAGAAGTATCCGCACGTGACCTATTTCTTCAATGGGGGGCTCGAGACGCCATTTGCGGGTGAGGTGCGCAACCTGGTGCCAAGCCCCAAGGTCGCGACCTACGACCTGCAGCCGGAGATGTCGGCGCGCGGCGTGACGGACGTACTGGTGGAGGCGATCGCCAGTGGATCGTACGACTTCACGCTGTGTAATTACGCGAACGCCGACATGGTCGGACACACCGGGTCCATCCCGGCGGTCCTGAAGGCGTTGGAAACGGTCGATGCATGCCTTACGCGCGTGATCCGCGCGGCGGAGCAGGCGGGCGCTCGACTGCTGGTGACGGCGGACCATGGCAACTGTGAAGTGATGATCGATCCAGCGACGGGGGGGCCGCACACGGCCCACACGACCAACCCCGTGCCGCTGGTGGTGCTGGATCCGGACGGCGACCGGCCGATGCGCGCCGGCGGGGCGTTGTGCGACGTGGGACCGACAATTCTCTCGATGCTCGGCATCGAACAACCAATCGAAATGACGGGGCGTTCGTTGCGCCTCCTGGACTGACCGCATAGACGTGATGACGATTCGATCAATGGCGCTGAGCGCCGTAGCCGTCCTGTTGCCTGTCCTGTTGCCCGTCGTGGCCGGGGCGCAGGTGGGCTATACCCCGCGCAACTCTCCGTATCGGGACCTGGAGCATCGGCAGGAACTGACGTTCTTCGGCGGGCAGTTCAACGCGCGGAAGGATCCGGCACGGGTGGCGCCGCAGAGCGGGCCTATGGTGGGGATGCATTACGAGTTCCGCATGACGGGGCCGGCGTACTTCACCGTCAACTCGGCGATGGTGATGACCGACCGACGGGTGATCGATCCCAGCCAGCTGCTGACCACTCGGTTTCTCGGGACGACGGGGGTGAACATGCTCCTGACCGACATCGGCTTCGCCCTGAACCTCACGGGCTACAAGTCGTGGCACGGACTCGTACCATCGTTAGGCGGCGGCATCGGGATCGGCGCCGGTTTCGACAAGCCCGACACCGGATTCTACAAGTTCGGCTACCCGCTCCTCCTCACGCTGCGACCGTCGATCAAGTTCGCCCCGCGCGGTCGCTGGCAGGGGCGCATCGACGCCACGAACTTCGTGTACCGGATCCGTTACCCGGATTCCTACTTCACCAAGTCGACCGCCGATCCGACCGTCCTGGATCCCACCGCGGGCCGCAACGTCTGGACGCGCAACGTGGGGCTGACCGCCGGATTGACGTACAGCTTCGGACGCTGAGCGTGGCACGGGCGTATCTCACCCGGCGCGTGACCTTTGCGGCGGCCCACCGGTACCGCCGCCCGGAGTGGGACGAGGCACGCAACGCCGCGGTGTTCGGGCGCTGTGCGCGACTGAACTATCACGGGCACAGCTACACCTGCGATGTCACCGTCGCGGGGACGGTGGATCCACAGACGGGCTTCGTGGTCGATCTCGGCGTGCTCGACGCGATTCTCGCACGCGAGGTACACGAACGCTATGACCACCGGAACCTCAATCTCGACATCGCCGACTTCGCCGACGGTGCGCGCATCCCGAGCGGTGAGAACCTGGCGATGCTGATCTTCGCCCAGGTGCAGACCGCGTTAGGCGGAGCGGCGCAGGTGGTCGAGGTATGTGTGGCGGAAGATGCGACGCTCAGTGCGAGCTATAGAGGTGAGACGGGGGACGGGGGACGGGGGACGGGGGATTGATGCGCGCGAGGCTGGCATGCCGCGACGCGGGCCCTTCGACCCGCTATACGCGCACCCCCTCCTCGCTCCGTACGAAACGTGAGGTTCCGCGATGACCGATCCCGCTGGAAGTCCGGCGCCGCTCGATGCGGTCGAGGAGACGCCGGTCTGGCTCGAGCTCAACGGCGTCCCGATCGTGACCTGGATGTGCACGCCGGACGAACTGGACGCCCTCGTGGTCGGCTGGTTGTTCGGCGAGGGCTACATCGAGTCGCCGCGTGATATCCGGCGCATGCGCCCCTGCACTCGGGAGTTGGGTTTCTGGGTCGAGCTCGATCCGGAGCGGGTCGCTGCCGTCGAAGGGATGTCGCGGCGGCGCATCCTCGCCTCGGGATGCGGATCGGTGACCGCCTTCCTCGGCAGCCTTGCCGACGTCCCCCGCCGCACGGGGACGGTCCCGCCGGTCGATACACCGGCGCTGCGCGCCGTCTTCAAGGAGCTGTTCGCGCGGGGCACGCGCTACAAGGAAACAGGGGGGATCCATGCGGCCGCGCTCACCGACGGATCGACGCTGTATCATCACGCCGAAGACATCGGTCGCCACAATGCAGTGGACAAGGTGTTCGGCGCAGCGCTGCAGGCCGGGCGCTCGCCGGCCGACATGATCCTGCTGGTGACCGGCCGCATCTCGGGCGAACTGGCGTTCAAGGCGGCGCGTGCCGGGGTCGCCGCGGTCGCCACGCCCTCCGTGCCATCGACGATCGCCGTGGAGATCGCCCGCGCGGCCGACATGCTCCTGATCGCCCGCGCCGTGAGCGGCGCGCCGCAGATGCACCGTCCGTCCGCATCCCGTTAGGCATCGATGCACTGCACGGGCGTCATCCTGGCCGGCGGAGGTGCCACGCGCTTCGGGGGGCGCCCCAAGGGGCTCGAGCGCGTGAACGGGGAGCGTATCATCGACCGCGTGGCGGACGCACTCCGCGAGAGCACCGACACGCTGCTCCTGATCGCGAACGACCCGGCAGCGGCGCACTGGCTCCCGGGCGTGATGGTCGCCGGCGACATGCGTCCAGGGAACGGGAGCCTCGGCGGGCTGCAGGCCGCGCTCGCGCACGCCGGGGGCGCGGTGCTCGTCGTTGCGTGGGACATGCCCTTCGTCCCCGCCGCCCTGCTCCGCCAGCTGCGCTCGTTAGGCGAGGCGGGCGCCGATGCGGCGCTCCCCGAGAGCGGCTCCCGTCGCGGCCTCGAGCCGATGTGTGGGTGGTACGCTCCCGCCTGCCTCCCGGCGATCGACGCGGCGCTCGACCGCGGCGACCGCCGTGTCGTCGCCTTCTTCGACGACGTCCGGGTGGCGCGCCTTTCCGCCGTCGTCGTCGCCTCGTTCGGCGATCCCGACCGACTCTTCCTGAACGTGAACAACGCCGAAGAGCTGGCCCGCGCCAATACGGTCGTTCCATGACCGGCGCGTGCGGCCCCGATTCGGCGGACGTCGGCAGCGCGCCGATGACACCCATTCCGCCGTTGCTGTCGATCGTTGGGAAGAAGCACGCGGGGAAGACAACCCTGGTCACGCGACTCGCCGCTGAACTGCGTCGGCAGGGGGTGCGGGTCATGATCATCAAGCACGGATCGCACACCTTCAACCTCGATCCCGCCACGACCGACACCTACCGCCACTTCCACGAGGGTGAGGCCGAGCGTGTCGCGATGATCTCGCCCGACCGCTTCGCCCTGGTCGCGCGATGGGGCGAGGAGTGGTCGCCGCAGGAGGTGGCGGCCCGCTACATGCGCGACGCCGACGTGGTGCTCTGCGAAGGGTTCAAGCGCTCGACACTCCCGAAGCTGGAAGTGGTCCGCCGCGCCGCGCACGCGCGCTCGCTGCTCGAGGACGGGACGATCGATGCCACGACCGTGCTCGGCATCGTTACCGACGCCCCGGGCGAAATCGCCGTGGACCGGGAGTTCGACCTCGGCCGCGAGACGTGGCTCTCCGACCTCGTTGCCTTTGTGCGCACGTGGATCGCGGAGCCACGCCCGTAAGGGAAAGCCGGAGCGCGCGCGCTCCCGCCAGAGGAGCGGCAACGCACCGGTCGCCACACATCACTCGCGCCGCGCCGTGAGGGGCGGTAATCTGCGTCGTTGCGTCCGAACACCGTCCGAACACCGTCCGCCGCGCCCGGCGGCTCATTCATCACCGCTCCTACCTGCATGCGCTCGTTCCTCACCCGTGTCCACAACGGTCTCCCGCGCGATGACACTCGGCGACTCGACCGACGTCCCCGCGTAGCCGCCAGCGTTTTGTGGCAGGCACCCGTGCTGCTGCTCGCCCTGTCCGCCTGCGCCCCTGCCCGCGCCAGCACTCCGGCTCCGCGCGTCGCGCCGGCGGTCGCCGCGCTTCGCCAGCGCGTCGACTCGATGGTCAACGCGCCGCAGTTCCGCAGCGCACTCTTCGGCATCCTCGTCGTCAATCCAGAGACGGGAGACACGCTGGTGTCTCACAATGCGGGAAAGCTCTTCATCCCGGCGTCCAACCAGAAGCTGCTGACCGGTGCCGTCGCCTTGCAGCTGCTGGGGGGCGACTATCGCTACCAGACGACGGTGGGTGCCTCCGGACCGGTCGTCGACGGACTACTGCTCGGCAACCTCGTAGTCAGCGGGACGGGCGACCCGAGTGTCAGCGATCACATGATGAAGGATGCCATGCTCCCGCTCCGGGCGATGGCCGACTCGGTCGCAGCGCACGGCGTCCGGCGCATCACCGGTGCGATTGTCCCGGGCGCTGACGCCTTTCCGGGCGCCACGCTGGGCTATGGCTGGGCATGGGACGACCTGGACGACGACTATTCTGCCGGCGTCGATGAGCTCTACTTCAACGAAGGCTTCTCGAAGTTGGTCGTACACGGCGGCGTCAGTGCTGGTGACTCGGTGACGGTCCGCACGATCCCGGCGCGCACCGTGCCGCACGTCCGGATCTGGGCCCGCACGGTCGCGCCGCCAGCATCGGCGGCGCCGCGCGGCCGGGCTCGCGACCTGACGATCCGCCAGGACTCGACTGACGCCGCCACCGTCATTCTCGACGGCACCATTGCGGTTGGCGATTCGGCGGTGTTGTCGATCCCCCATCGCGATCCCTCCCGCATCTACCTGCTGGCCTTGCGCGAGGCGCTCGCGGAGCGCGGGATCGTCGCGGAAGGCGGCGTGTCGCCGTGGCGCGGGACCGCGGTGTATCCCCTGTTCTCGACGACCTCACCGCCGCTGACGGAGATCCTGCGCGCGTTCGAGAAGCCCTCGCAGAACCAGATCGGCGAGATCCTGTTGCGCACGTTAGGCAGGGTGAGGGCGGGCGTCGGGAGCGCGGACAGCGGGGCACGCGTCGTGCGTGACCAGGTTCTGGCGTGGGGCGCCGCCCCCGATGGATTCCGCGCGCGCGACGGCAGCGGCCTGTCGCGCAACGATGTCGTCACGCCGGAGACGATCATTCGCGTCCTGGACGCCATGCGCCGCGCACCGGGGTTCGCCACGTTCCGCGATGCCCTTCCCCTGGCGGGAGTCGATGGGACGATCGCCAAGCGCATGATCGGAACGCCGGCCCAGGGCAACGTGCACGCCAAGACCGGAACGCTCGACATGGTGCGCTCGCTCTCGGGCTACGTCACGACCGCCGATGGACACCTGCTCCTCTTCAGCATCCTGGTCAACAACTGGACCGTCGACGTGCGCGAAGTCGAGAAGGTCCAGGATGCGATCGCGGTGCAGCTGGCGACGATGCAACTGGGAGGACGCTGATGCTCAGCGTCACGGAAGCGAGCGCGCGCATCCTCGCCGGTATCGTGCCGCTCCCCCCCGAGCGCGTCGCACTGCTCGACGCGGTCGGGCGCGTCCTGACGACCGATGCCGTCGCGCCCTACACCCTCCCGCATTGGGACAATTCGGCGATGGACGGCTATGCGGTGCGCGCCGCAGACATCGCCGACGCCTCGCCGGACGCGCCGGTGCAGCTGACGGTGCAGGAGACGGTGGCAGCCGGTGAGTTCCCAACCCGCCCGGTGCAGGCCGGCATCGCCACCCGCATCATGACCGGCGCCCCGCTTCCCGAGGGGGCGGACACCGTCGTACGTGTGGAGGACACCGACGGCGGGACGACCCACGTACTGGTGCGCGACGCGCGCGACAGCCGGAAGAACATCCGCCCGCGCGGGGAGGACTTCCTCACGGGCGATGTCGTGATCCCCGCCGGTACCGCGATCGCCCCAGCCCAGGTGGGGGTGCTCGCCTCCCTGGGCTGGCCAACGCTCCCCGTGCATCGCCGCCCGGTCGTCGCCATCCTCGGGTCGGGAGACGAACTCGTCGACCTCGACCGATTCCACGAGGTCCTCGCCGGCCGCAAGATTGTCACGTCGAACTCCTACACGCTGAGCGCGCTCGTCCGAGCCAACGGCGGCGTGCCACTCGTACTCGGGAATGCTGCCGACACCCCCGACTCGCTGCGCGCGCTCCTCGAGCAGGTGCACGGCGCCGACCTGATCCTGACATCGGCGGGGGCGTCGGTGGGCGCCTTCGACTATACCCGCGACGTGCTCGCATCGTTAGGCGCGCAGCTCGACTTCTGGAAGGTTCGCATGCGTCCGGGGGCCCCGATCGGGTTTGGCGAGCTGCACGGCACCCCGTGGATCGGGCTGCCCGGCAACCCGGTCTCGGTGATGGTCACCTTCGAACTCTTCGTCCGCCCGGTCCTCCGCCGGCTGCACGGACACACGCGCCTCTTCCGGCATCCCGTCCCGGTTGTGCTGGAGGAAACCGTGACGATCGGGGCCCGCCTCACTCACTTCCTGCGCGGCATCGTCACGGCCGGCCCCGACGGCGCGCTGACCGCTCGACTCACCGGACCACAGGGCTCGGGTATCCTGACCTCGATGGCTCGCGCCAACGCGCTGCTCATCGTGCCGGAGGAGCGCCCCCGCTGCGAGTCCGGCGAGCAGATTAATGCTCTCCTCATCACCGACGACGCACAACTCGCGACCGGATTCTCCCTGTGACCGTGGCCACATGGGAAAGCGACCTGGAGGGGCTGCGCCAGCGCTTCGACGTGATCGAGAGCACCTTCACCTGCGCCGGCCGCGACTTCACCCTCGCCCACCCGCGCAACTCGGATGTCCTGATCAAGGAAGAGGATTACGTCAAGGACGAACGACTCCCCTACTGGGCCGATGTCTGGCCGTCGTCCCGCGTGCTCGCCGATCACGTCGTCCGGCACAAGGGCAACGGACGGCGGGCGCTCGAACTCGGGTGCGGCAGCGGGCTCGTGGCCTGCGCGCTTTCCGCTGCCGGGTACAAGGTCACCGCGACCGACTACTATCCCGACGCGCTGGAGTTCACGCACAACAACGTCTGGCGCAACACCGGCCGCCGCATCGCCACGCGCATGGTCGACTGGCGCGACATGCCCCGCGACCTCGGGCGCTTCAGCGTAGTTGTCGCCTCCGACGTGTTGTACGAACACACGCACGGCGAGCTCGTCTCGGAAGCACTGCTTGCCACCCTCGATGACGATGGTTACGCCCTCATCGCCGACCCGGGTCGCCTCTCACTGGCGTCGTTCCTGCTGAATGCCGAGGAAGGGGGGATGGCGCTGACGGAGCAGTGGGACAACACATTCGGCGAGGGCGAGGCAAGTCAGGTCGTCACGCTCTTCGCCCTGAACATTCGTTAGGCGGGCGCCGGCAGCGCATCGCGCGTCGACGCCTCAACGTACGCCATCAGCGGCGCAGGCGGCGTCACGACTATCGCTTCGACACCCGCTCGCCGCACCCCTCCAGCGTCGATCCGTCGAAGATCACCCGCGCCGTGTGCGTCCAGGTTTTGTCGGACATGGAGTCGTGGCAGCTTTCTTCCTCGAGCGTCACGTCGATAGTGTGGGCTTCGGGGGGAGACGTGATCGTGACCCAGCGCAGGGCCGTCCCGTGTTGCTCCGGCGCGACGCCGGGAAACCGGATTCCCGGCTGGTAGTCCGGCGTGGTGTAGGTAAGGCCCTCGGCGGCGATGCGCACCGACCAGAACGGCTCGTTCCCCGCCAGCCGGAACGCGCCTAACGCATCTGCCGGCGAGCGCGGAAGGGTGGAGGTCATCCCCGGCTGCTTCGGGATCGGCATGAGGGAATCGCCCGGCACGACCGTCGACACGGCGCTCGCGGTGGCGCTGTCTCCGTCGGCGCCGGTACGAGATGCGTCTCCGCCGCAGCCAGTCGCAACCGCCAGAAGGAGCGTCAGGGCGACGCGAATCGCGCCGGCCGTCGCGAGACGGCGCAGCGCACCCGCCACGCGCGGGTGGCGCGGGTGGCGCGGGTGGCGCGGGTGGCGCGGGTGGCGCGGTCGCCGAAGCTCAGCGTCCCTGCGCGCCGGAGCGTCGCTCACTCGCCCCTCAGGCGCTCCGCCACAACCTCGGCGATGTCGTAGACCGGGACGGTGCTCCCGAGCGTCGCCCCCGCGTCGGAGAGCATGGTCATGCAGAACGGGCAGGCGACGGCGACAACATCCGCACCGGTCGCCAGCAGCTCCTCCTTCCGCTCGACGTTGATGCGTTTCCCCTCCCGCTCCTCCATCCACATGCGCCCGCCACCGGCACCGCAGCACAGCCCCTTGTCGCGTGAGCGCGGCGCCTCCACCAGTTGCATCACCGGCAGCGCACGTTTGAGGGCCTCACGCGGCGCGTCGTACACCTCATTGTAGCGTCCCAAATAGCAGGAGTCGTGGTACGCCATCACGAGCCTTTCGCCTACGTCTTCGCGCAGCGGAACGCGGTCGGCCGCGAGCAGGCGCTCGATGTAGGTGGAGTGGTGAATGACCTCGTAGTTTCCGCCGAGCTGCGGGAACTCGTTGCCGATCTGGTGGAAGCAGTGCGGACACGACGTGACGATCGTGGTCACCTCGTAGCGATCGAGCGTCTCGATCGCCTGCTTGGCGAGCATCTGGTAGAGGTACTCGTTCCCCATGCGCCGCGCCGGATCACCGTTGCAGCTCTCCTCCTGGCCGAGGATCGCAAAGCGGATGCCTGCCGCCTGCAGGATGCGGGAGAAGGCGACGGTTGTCTTCTTCGCGCGGTCGTCAAACGATCCCATGCACCCCACCCAGAAGAGGATGTCGGGACGCTCCCCGCGCTCGAACAGCTCAGCCATCGTCGGAATGTCCATCCCTTCGGCCCACTTGGCGCGCTCAGCGGGCTGGAAGGCCCACGGCGACCCGTTGCGCTCCATCGACTCGAAGGCGGGAAGGATCTCCTCGGGAAAGCGCGATTCGGTGAGCACGAGATTCCGCCGCATCTCGTTGATGATTTCGAGCTGGTCGATGGAGACCGGGCACTCGTACACGCAGGCGCGACACGAGGTGCACGCCCACAGTTCTTCTTCAGTGATGAAGTTGTCGAGGAGCTTATGCTCGAGGATGGCGGTCCGCGCCGCTCCGTCATCTGCGGTGCTGCCGATGAACGGCATGCCGAAGACGTCGTCGCCGCCAACGAGCGTCGGGGCCACCTCCATCAGGCGCTGTCGCGTGTTGACGACGATCTTGCGCGGCGAGAGCAGCTTCCCCGTGAGATTCGCCGGGCAGACCGCCGTGCACCGCCCGCATTCGGTACACGTGTACCCATCCAGCAGATTCTTCCAGCTCAAGTCGGTGACGTCGGCCGCGCCAAAGACGTCCGCCTCTGTCTCCAGGTCCATCGGCTTCATCGCCCCTATCGTCCCGGGCCCGCTGGTGTTCGAGAGGAACGTGTTGGGGAGCGACACGATCACGTGCAGGTGCTTGGAATACGGCAGGTAGTTGAGGAAGATGAGGATTACCAGCGCGTGCGTCCACCAACTGACCGTGAAGAGCACTTCGGCCGCCGACGGCGACATCCACCCGAGCGCGGCGGCCAAAGGCGCCGACAGCGGCTGCGTAATCAGCGGATAGTTGGCGCCGAGCACCCGATCGGCGGCCGCGACCAGGAGCAGGGTCACCATCAGCAGGCCGATCAGCGCCAGGATGAAGATGGCGTCGCCCGAGTGCACCCCATCTCCCTGCAGGCGCTTCGGCTTGAGGACGATGCGGCGATACAGCAGGAACGCAACGGCCGCGAGGACCGCGCCCGCGGTCAACTCCTGAGAGAGGAGGAAGAGCCAATGCAGCGGCGCGGGGAGCAGCGCCGAGTACCGGAAGCCCGGGAAGACACCACCCACCAGGATCTCAAGCGCCCCGATCTGGAGGACGAGAAAACCCCAGAAGACGAGCGCGTGGAGCGGCCCCGCGACTGGATCGCGCAGGATCTTCGTCTGCGCGAATCCGATGGAGATCAGGTTCCACACGCGACGTGGAACATCGTTGAGCCGGAAGTCGCCGTTCCCGACCCGCAGGTAGCGCACGAGGCGCTGCGCGTTGTACGAGAAGAAGGCCAGCGCCAGCGTCAGGACGAAAGCGAACGCCACGTGGGACATGGAGTGGGTGCTGAGGGTCCGGTCGCGGCGCCGGACTGATGCCCGGGCGCCGCAATGACATCGCGATCAGTGCGAGGACTGCTTGGCCTTCTGCACCGCCGCCGTAAGCGCGGGCACCACGTCGAAGGCGTCGCCAACGATTCCGTAGTCGGCCACCTTGAAGATCGGCGCTTCCTTGTCCTTGTTGATGGCGACGATGCACTTGGAGGTGCGCATGCCGGCCAGGTGCTGAATGGCCCCGGAAATGCCGACCGCCACGTACAGGTCCGGGGAAACGAGACGCCCGGTCTGTCCAATCTGGTCGCTGTGCGGGCGCCATCCCTCGTCGGTCACTGCACGCGTTGCCCCTACCGCGGCATTGCCGAACGCCGCGGCGAGATCCTCGACCAGCTTGAAATTCTCGGCCGACTTGAGCCCGCGTCCGCCGCTGACAATGA